>DASVIY010000121.1:0-12566 GCA_036386195.1 Acidimicrobiia bacterium
ACGACGCTCGACGCCATCAACGCCGGCAGCTCCGACGACATGATTCGAAGTCGTGCGCAAGGCGTCGCCGCGTTCGGGCAGCCGATCTTCTTGCGGTGGGGGCACGAGATGAATGCCAATTGGTACCCGTGGGACGGTTACCACAGCAACACTCCGGGCCTGACTGACGGGCCGGCGAAATACGTCGCCGCGTGGCGCCACATTCACGACCTGTTCGTCGCGGCCGGGGCCACGAACGCCGTGTGGGTATGGTGTCCGAACCGGGCGAGCTTCCCAACCGAAGCGTGGAACGCGTATCAGAACTACTACCCCGGCGACAGCTACGTGGACTGGGTCTGCATCGACGGCTACAACCGGGTCCAGACGGATTGGCAGACGTTCACCTCCATCTTCACGCCGATCTACGCGACGTACGCGACGCGGAAGCCGATCATGGTTGGCGAGACGTCGTCCGTGGAGGGTCTGACCGCGGGACAGAAGGCGACCTGGATCACGGGTGCCGCGTGGGCGGTCAAGAAGGGGTTCCCGGCGATCGCCGCCTTCATGTGGTTCGACAGCCAGGCGGGTGGCAACGACTGGAGGATCGACAGCTCCGCGACGTCACTCGCCGCTTTCCAGGCCCTCGCGCTCGACCCGTACTTCCGCACGCGCTGAAGCGCCGCGAGACGGGTACGGGGAGCCGGCGCTAGGTTCGCCCGGACGCGACTGGAGAGGAGACGGCTATGTCACAGAGTGACTTCGACGGCGTTATCCAGGCGTACGGCACTGCGCTCGGCGCGTTCTTGGGCGGCGACCCAAAACCAGTGGCGGAACTCTTTTCACAGCGCGACGACGTAACGCTCGCGAATCCTCTTGGCCCGACTCGCCTCGGACCCGCGGAAGTCAAGAAGGCGATCGAAGAGGCATCCGCCAACTTCGCGAGCGGCTCTGTACATGTCGAGGAGGTGTCGCGATACGTCACTCCGGACCTTGGCTACGTCGTCCGGCTCGAGCGGACCGAGGTGCAGCTCGCCGGTAGCGAGGACAGGACTCCGATATCGCTGCGGGTCACGATGATTCTCCGACGGGAGGGAGATACCTGGAGGGTCGCGCACCGTCACGCCGACCCGATCACGACCGCCCGAGCCATCAGCACGGCCATCGACGCATAGGCGTCGATCGCCGGCGGAACAACCGGCCACCGAGGCGACGGTGGCAGCGGTTTCGTTGGTGGCCGGGGACGGCGTCGATCCGTCGACCCCACGCTTTTCAGGCGTGTGCTCTGCCGACTGAGCTACCCGGCCGGGTGCGCACCGAGGTGCGTATCGGCGGACCGGAGTCCGCCTTGCGGTCCTGACGGGATTTGAACCCGCGGCCTCCGCCTTGACAGGGCGGCGTGCACTCCAAACTGCACCACAGGACCGGGTGCGACACCGGCTGACGCGCCGGTATCGGTGCCCCCAGGGGAATTCGAATCCCCGTTACCGCCTTGAAAGGGCAGCGTCCTGGGCCGCTAGACGATGGGGGCTCGGCTTCACCAAAGAGGCAGCGCATCGTAGCAGCCGGCCCGTTTGTACCGACCCGTTCCGCCGGAATGGTAGGGGCGCGCCGCGGCACGGTTGAGTGAGTCGCGTCGTCCTGGTGATCCCGGCAGAAGTTTTCTGTGGCGCGCGCCCGGAATCGCGCGACGATTGAGCGTCTGATCGTTGATCGTGTCGATCGCCGATCGAGAGGGGGACGCGTGGCCAAGGGCTTGGACGTCGACATGCTCGAGATGACGCTCGACGCGATCGGAGAGTTTGCCGCACGCGAGCTCCCCGACGCGCGCCTGATCGAGCTCGACGAGCAAGACGAGTTTCCTGCCGATCTCGTGCGGCGCATGTGCAGCGAGGAGCTTGGCATCCAGCTGCTGTTCATCGACGAGGAGTACGGCGGCATGGGTGGCGGTGCCTTCGACATCGCCAGGGTGTGTGATCGGATGGCGACCGTCGACGTCGGGGTTGCCACCGCGGTGCTCGCGACGTTCCTCGGTAGCGATCCGATCAGCGTCGGTGGTACCGGCGACCAGCGCAAGCACTGGATGACCCGCCTCGCCGACGAGGGCCTCCTCATGGCGTACGGGGCGACGGAGCCCGAAGCCGGCAGCGACCTCGCCGCGCTGAAGACGACCGCGACGCCCGTCATGGATGACGGGCGTGTCGTCGCCTACATGCTCAACGGCAAGAAGCAGTGGATCAGCAACGGCGGTGTCGCGGATCTGTACACGGTGCTCGCGCTTGCCCCCGGTGGCCCGAGTTGGTTTGTCGTCGACCGCGACACCGATGGCTTCACGCACGGCAAACACGAGGACAAGCACGGCATCCGTTTGAGCAACACGGCCGCGCTTTTCATCGATGACGTGCGTGTCGACGCCGAACGCCTCGTCGGCGGCGTGGAGGGCCAGGGGCTCATGCAGGCGCAGCAGGTGTTCGGCTACACGCGTCTGATGGTTGCGGCGTTCGGCCTCGGCGCCGGATGGGACGCGCTCGACCGGGCGATCCCCTACTCGCAGGATCGCATCCAGGCGGGCGGGCCGCTCTCCGAGAAGCAGGGCTACACGCACAAGCTCGTCGTGCCTCACGTCGTGCGGCTCGAAACCGCGCGCGCGGTGACCGAGGAGACCGCCGCGCGCCTCGACGGCGGCGAGGAGTCGCTCAACACCGAGGGCGCGATCGCCAAGTACCTCGCGAGCGAGGCGGGCAACGGCGCGGCCGACGCCGCCATCCAGGCACTCGGTGGTTACGGCTACACCCACGAGTACCTCGTGGAGAAGATCAAGCGCGACGTGCGCATCACCACGATCTACGAGGGCACCTCGGAGATCATGGAGATGACTATCGGTCGCGACCGCTGGCAGTTCCACCTGAAGACTCGCGGTGGCCACTACCACGACCAGGCGCGCAGCCTCGAGTCGCTTCACGCGACGTCTCCGACCGTCGGCGCCGATGTCGCTGCGCTCGCGCACCACGCTCTGGCCGAGGTGCTCGAGTGCTGCCGTGTGGGGCGCCTCACGCGGCACCAGCACGTCCTGCTGCGCATCGGTGAGCTCGTCGCGATGGTGGAAGGCGCGGGTGCGGCGGTGCGACGAGCCGCGCAAGCGGCCGCGGGAGAGCTGCACGCCAAGGCCGACCGGCGCTTCGACGCGCTCGGCGCGGCCGCGATCGCGCGCGTCAGCGCGCGCGAGGCGCTCGCGAAGACCGTCGCCGATGGAGTCCGGTGGACGGCCGGCGCAGACGGCGATGTCGCCGCGCTCGTCGCAACCGTCGACCTCGCCGCGCTCGCCCGCGCGCAGGCCGGGCTCGTCAGCGACATGGACCTGATCGCCGACCTGGTGTACGGCCGCACACCCACTGGAGGAGCTGCATGACCGAGGGATACGCCGTCGCCGTCGTCGGGATCGGAGCGATCCTGCCCGATGCTCCCGACGCCTCGACCTTCTGGGACAACGTTGCGAACGGCCACTACGCGATCAGCGACGTGCAGCCGAGCCGGTGGGACCCGGACCTCTACTACGACGAGGATCACAAGGCGCCCGACAAGTCGTACTCGAAGATCGGCGGCTGGGTGCGCGCCTGGGAGTGGGACCCGCTGGCCTGGCACCTGCCGGTGCCGCCGAAGGTGGGCGACGCGATGGACGACTCACAGAAATGGGCCGTGGCGTGCGCGCGGTCCGCGCTCGTCGACTACGGCTGGCCGGAGCGGCCGATCGACGGCGAGCGCACCGCGGTGATCCTCGGCAACGCGCTGTCGGGTGAGCAGCACTACCTCACCAGCCTCCGCATCGCGTTCCCCGAGTTCGCGCGTGAGCTGGAGGGCGCGCAGTCGTTCGCGGCGCTGCCCGACGAGTTGCGCGCGGCGATCCTCGCGGAGGTGCACCTGGGCCTCGACGAGTTTCTCCCCGAGATCACCGAGGACACGATGCCGGGCGAGCTGGGCAACTGCATGGCGGGCCGGGTCGCGAACCTGTTCGACCTGCACGGTCCCAACTACGTAGTCGACGCCGCGTGCGCGTCGGCGATGGCCGCGTTCGACGCGTCGGTCGCGGGCCTCCTCGACGGCGAGTTCGACACGGTCGTCACCGGTGGCGTCGACCGCAACATGGGCGCCACGGTGTATGTGAAGTTCTGCAAGATCGGCGCGCTCTCCGCGACCGGCACCCGGCCCTTCGCGGCCGGGGCCGACGGCTTCGTGATGGGTGAGGGGGCCGCGGTGTTCGTGCTCAAGCGGCTCGCCGACGCCGAGCGCGACGGCGATCGCGTGTACGCGGTGCTGCGTGGCATCGGCGGCGCGAGCGACGGCCGCGGCAAGGGCCTCACTGCGCCCAACCCGGTCGGCCAGCAGCTCGCCATGGAGCGGGCCTGGCGCAACGCCGGCCTCTCGCCCGGATCGGCGACGCTGGTCGAGGGCCACGGCACCTCGACCCGCGTGGGCGACACGGTCGAGGTCGAGAGCCTCAACAAGACCTTCGGCGACACCGCGTCCGGGCCGGGGTCGATCGCGCTCGGCTCGGTGAAGTCGAACATCGGTCACCTCAAGGCCGCCGCCGGCGCCGCGGGGATCCTCAAGACCGTGCTCGCGCTTCACCACAAGGTCCTGCCCCCGAGCCTGCACTTCGACACGCCCAACCCCAACGTGGAGTTCGGGCCGTTCGCGGTCAACACCGAGCTGCGCGAATGGAATGTCGCGAACGGCGTCCCGCGCCGCGCCGGTGTGAGCGCGTTCGGCTTCGGTGGCACCAACTTCCACGTGATCCTCGAGGAGCACCGGCCCGGCGTCCTCATCGGCGAGGGCCGGGGCGCGGTCGCCGTGGGCGCGTCCCTGCCCGCGCGGGAGCCCGCCGGCGAGGCGCCCGACGCGAGAGTGCCGTTGCGTGGCGCGCTCGTGCTCGGCGCCGGCACCGAGGCTGACCTGCTGACGCGGCTGGAGGCGGCTCACGACGATGCCGCGGCGGGCCGGGCGCCCGCACCGGCGGCGCCGCTCGAGGCCGACTTGCGGGCCGCGCACCGGATCGCGATCGACTTCGCGGACGCGGCAGAGCTCGCCGACAAGACCCGGCGCGCGCTCGACGCAGCCGGCACGGGCGACCCGCGCGCGTGGAAGCTGCTGCGGGGCCGCGGCGTGTACCGCGGCGCGGGGCCGGCGCCGAAGCTCGCGTTCCTCTTCACCGGCCAGGGCTCCCAGTACGCGAACATGCTCGCGGGGCTGCGCGCGCGCGAGCCGATCGTGGCCGAGACCTTCGCCGACGCCGACCGGGTGATGACGCCGCTCCTCGGCCGACCGCTCACCGACTACATCTTCGTCGACTCCGACGACGCCGACGCGGTCACGCGCGCAGAAGAGGACCTGCGTCAGACCGAGATCACCCAGCCCGCGGTCCTTGCCACCGACCTCGCGCTCACCCGCCTGCTCGCCGCCTACGGCATCGTGCCCGACCTCGTGATGGGGCACAGCCTCGGCGAGTACGGCGCGCTCGTTGCTGCCGGGGGCCTCGGCTTCGACGCGGCGCTCGAAGCGGTCAGCTCGCGCGGTCGGGGGATGGCCTCACTGTTGATCGACGACCCCGGCGCCATGGCCGCGGTCTTCGCGCCGCTCGACGAGGTGGAGCGCATCGCTGAGGCGACCGACGGGTACGTGGTCGTCGCGAACGTCAACTGCATGAGCCAGGCCGTGATCGGTGGCGCGACCGAGGCGGTCGAGCGGGCGGTCGCCACATGCGAGGCGGCCGGCTTCCGGGTCGCGCGCCTCCCGGTGAGCCACGCCTTTCACACCGACATCGTGGCGCCGGTGAGCGAGCCGCTGCGGGCGGCGCTCGAGGGTCTCGGTCTCTCGCCACCGATTACGCCGATCGTCGCCAACGTGAGTGGCGACTTCTACCCGATGGGTCCCGACGCGGAGCCCGAGATGCTCGACATCCTCGCCCGCCAGGTCGCCTCGCCGGTGCAGTTCGTGCGCGGGTTGCACACGCTGTTCGACGCGGGCGCGCGTGTCTTCGTGGAGGTCGGCCCCAAGCGTGCATTGCAGGGCTTCGCCGCCGACGTGCTCGGCGAAGAGCCCGACATGCTCGACCTGTGCACGAACCTGCCCGGCAAGGACGACGCGACGATCTTCAACCAGGCGCTCTGCGGGTTGTACGCGGCCGGGCTCGGCACCGGCAACGTCGCGCACCAGGCACCCCGGCCGGCACCCGAGACCGTTCCTGCTGCCGCTCCGGTACCGGCCGCAGCGGCACCCCACACCGTGCCTCCTGCCGCTCCGGCACCGGCCGCCGCGGCACCCCACACCGTTCCTGCTGCCGCTCCGGCACCGGCCGCCGCGGCACCCGCGCCGATCGCGGCCGGCGTGCCGTCGCCGGCGAGCGGCGCGCTGTCCGACAGCGCGTATGTCGAGCTCGGGCACCTGTTCGCCGACTTCCTCGATCAGGGCCGGGGCGTGGTAGACCGCGCCGGTCGCGGGCCCGCGAGCACCGAGCCCGTTGTGATCACAGGCGCCGCGCTGGGGCTCCCCGGCACCGACCGGGTCTTCGACGACGAGAACGTCGGCAGGCTGCTCCACGGCACCCAGCTCATCGACGTGATCCCGACCCGGCTGCGCCACGAGATCCTCGAGAAGCACGTGACCCGGCTCGTGAAGCGCGAAACGGGCGAGCCCTCGTTCGAGACGATCGACGACCCGTCGGAGGTCATCAAGCTCGCGGCCCGCGCCGGCGAGTTCGACCTCGAGCACGAGTTCGGCGTGCCCGCGGAGCGCGCCGCCGCTCTCGGACACGACACCGAGCTCGCGATCGGGGCCGGGATCGACGCGCTGCGCGACGCCGGGATCCCACTCGTCATGCGGTACAAGACCACGACCACCGGCTCGCAGCTCCCGGAGCGGTGGGGCCTGCCCGACGCGCTCCGTGATGACACCGGTGTGATCTTCGCGTCGGCGTTCCCCGGGTTCGACTCGTTCGCCGAGGAGCTCGCCAAGTTCTGGACCGATCACGGGCTCCACGAGCGACTGGCCGACGTCGAAAGCCTGCGCGCGCTGCTCGTCGAGAACGACGGGCAGGGCAACACGCTCGCCGAGATCGACCGGCGGATCCACGACCTGCGGCACGAGCTCGACGAGCACGGCTTCACCTTCGACCGGCGGTTCCTCTTCCGCGTCCTGTCGATGGGGCACTCGCAGTTCGCGGACCTCGTCGGTGCACGCGGCCCGAACACCCAGGTGAACTCGGCGTGCGCGAGCACCACCCAGGCCGTCGGGCTCGCCGACGACTGGATCCGCGCCGGGCGTTGCCGCCGGGTCGTGATCGTGGCCGCGGACGACGTGACCTCCGATCATCTCCTCGGCTGGGTCGGCACCGGGTTCCTCGCTTCGGGTGCAGCCGCGACCGATGCGGTGGTCGAGGAGGCGGCGCTGCCGTTCGACCAGCGCCGTCACGGGATGATCCTCGGGATGGGCGCGGCCGCGCTGGTGGTGGAGCGCGCCGACGCGGCGCGCGAGCGCGGGATCTCCCCGATCTGCGAGGTGCTCGGCGCGGTCATGGCCAACAGCGCGTTCCACGGCACCCGGCTCGACGTCGAGCACATCGGCGCGGTGATGGAGTCGCTGGTGGAGCAGGCGGAGGCACGGGGCGTCCGTCGCCACGACCTCGCGCCCGCCACGGTGTTCATCTCGCACGAGACGTACACCCCGGCGCGCGGCGGCTCGGCCTCGGCTGAGATCCACGCGTTGCGCGAGGTGTTCGGCGACGACGCCGACCGTGTGGTCATCGCCAACACCAAGGGCTTCACGGGGCACCCGATGGGTGTGGGGATCGAAGACGTCGTCGCGGTGAAGGCGCTCGAGACAGGCATCGTCCCGCCAGTTGCGAACTTCCAGGAGGTCGACCCGGAGCTGGGTCCGCTCAACCTGTCGACGGGCGGCGCGTACCCCGTGGAGTACGCGCTGCGCCTCGCGGCCGGGTTCGGTTCGCAGATCGCGATGACGCTGCTGCACCGCATCCCCGTGCCCGACGGGCGCCGGCGCGCGGCCGACGAGCTCGGCTATGAGTACCGGATCATCGACGGCGCCGCGTGGGCCGCATGGCTGCGCCGCGTTACGCGTCTCGACGCTCCGGAGCTCGAGGTGGTCGACCGGCGGCTGCGGGTCATCGACAAGGGACCGGGCGCGCCTGCGTGGCCGACCACGGAGCCCGTCGCGGAGCCGGTAGCGGTGCCCACCGCGACCGCGCCCGTGCCTCCGCCTGCGCCTACCGAGCCGGCAACACCTCTCGCACCGGCGATGCCTGTCGAGCCGGCGACACCTCTCGCACCGGCGATGCCTGTCGAGCCGGCAGCCGCGGTGGCGGACGGTGCCGACCCGGTGCTGGTACGGGTGCTCGAGGTGGTCGCCGCGAATACCGGCTATCCGCCCGACATGCTCGACGCCGAACTTGATCTCGAAGCCGACCTCGGTATCGACACCGTGAAGCAGGCCGAGATCTTCGCCAACATCCGCGAGTCGTACGGCATCGAACGCGACGACAAGCTGAAGCTGCGCGACTACCCGACGCTCGCCCACGTCGTCGCGTTCGTGCACGACAACGCACCGCAAACGAACATACCCGCGTCCACCGAGGCCGCGCCGGCAACCGCCGAGACCGCGCCGCCAACCACCGGGGCGGAGCCGAGCGCCTTCACGCGGCGGGTACCGGTCGCGGTGCTGCGCCCACCGCTGGAGTGGTGCGCGCCCACCGGTGTCGCGCTGGGCGCGGGGAGCCGGGTCGTCGTGATGCCCGACCGTGGCGGCGTCGCCGCCTCGCTCATCGCGCGCCTGGAGAAGCTCGGCGTCGAGACGCTCGTGCTCGAGGGGGCCCCGACGGTCGATGAGCTCGAAGCCCAGCTTGCAAGCTGGGCCGGTCGCGGCGCGGTGCACGGCGTGTACTGGCTCCCGGCGCTCGACGACCCCGACGCCGTTCTCGACCCCGCGGCGTGGCGCGAGGGTTTGCACGTGCGCGTCAAGCTGCTCGCGGTCACAATGCGCGCCCTCGCCGACGACGTGCGCGACGCGGGCACGTTCCTCGTGAGCGCGACGCGCCTCGGCGGGCGTCACGGCTACGACCGCGACGGCGCGCGCGAGCCGATGGGCGGAGCGGTCACGGGCTTCACGAAGGCGCTCGCGCGCGAGCGGCCCGATGCCCTGGTCAAGGTGATCGACGTCGCGCCGAGCCGCAAGACCGCCGCGCTCGCCGACACCTTGATGGCCGAGACCACGACCGACCCCGGCGCGGTCGAGGTCGGGTACGCCGACAGCCACCGATGGGGTGTGGGCCTCCACGAGGAGCCGGCACAGCGAGACCCGGCGCGCTCGCTCGCCCCCGACTCCGTGTTCGTGGTGACCGGCGCGGCCGGCAGCATCGTCGCCGCGATCGTCGCCGACCTGGCGACCGCGGCGGCCGGTACGTTCCATCTTCTCGACCTCACCCCCGAGCCCGACCCCGGCGATCCCGACCTCGAGCGCCTCGACACCGACCGCGACGGCCTCAAGCGCGACCTGGCCGAGCGGATCAAGGAACGTGGGCAGCGCGCGACGCCTGCGCTCGTCGAGCGGGAGCTGGGCCGTCTCGAGCGGTCCGCCGCCGCACGCCAGGCGATCGACGCGGTGCAGGCAGCAGGCGGTACCGCGTGCTGGCACCAGGTCGACCTCACCGACGCCGCGGCCGTTGCCGCGGTGATCGACGCGGTGCGTGCCGCGCACGATCACGTCGACGTGCTCGTGCACGCCGCGGGTATCGAGGTGAGCCATCAGCTGCCCGACAAGCCGCAAGCCGAGTATGACCTGGTCTTCGACGTGAAAGCCAACGGGTGGTTCCACCTCCTGCACGCGCTCGGCGACACCGAGCTCGGCGCCGCGGTGGTGTTCAGCTCCATCGCGGGTCGCTTCGGCAACGCGGGCCAAACCGACTACAGCGCCGCCAACGACCTGCTCTGCAAGAGCATCTCGGGTTTCCGCACGACCCGCCCCGGCACACGCGGCATCGCGATCGACTGGACGGCGTGGCGCGACATCGGGATGGCGAGCCGGGGCTCGATTCCCACGATGATGGCGGCGGCCGGGATCGACATGCTCCCGTCCGACGAGGGGATACCCGTCGTGCGGCGCGAGCTCGCGGCGGCGGGCGCCGGTGGCGAGGTGCTGGTCGCGCGCGCGCTCGGCGTGCTGGTGGAGGAGCGGCACGCGGCCGGTGGCGTCGACCCCGATGCGGCCGGCAACCAGACGCTGTCATCCGGGCCGCTGGTCGGCGCGGTCGCCGGCTTCTCGCTCGCCGACGGCCTCCTCGTCACCACGCGCCTCGATCCGGCCGCGCACGGCTTCCTTCGCGATCACCGGATCGACGGCACCGCGGTGCTGCCGGGCGTGATGGGGATCGAGGCGTTTGCCGAGGTGGCCGCATTGATGACGCCCGACCTGGTCGTGACAGCCATCGAAGCCGTCGACTTCCTGGCGCCGGTCAAGTTCTACCGGGACGAGCCGCGTGTCGTGGAGCTGTCAGCGCGGCCGCGTCTCGACGGTGACGCGCTCGTCGTCGACTGCGCGCTCGTCGCGCGGCGCACGCTCGCGAGCGGGGAGGAGCAGGCGACGCTGCACTTCACCGGCCGCGCAGCACTGGCGCGCGAGCAGGCGACGCCGGAGACGGTTGCCGTCGCGAGCGGCCCCAATGGCGCGGTCGTCGATGCCGACGCGATCTACGGCATCTTCTTCCACGGTCCTGCCTACCGCGTGCTCGACGCCGAGTGGCGCGACGCCGAGCACGCTGTCGGCCGGCTCACTCCGAACCTCCCCGCGAACCACGAACCGGCCGACCAGCCGACGCGCACCGCGCCGCGCCTCGTGGAGCTGTGCTTCCAGACCGCCGGGGTGCTCGAGCTCGGGACGACCGGGCGCATGGCCCTGCCGACCCACGTCGACCGGGTCGAATCGTCTCCGGGCGCGACCGACACCGGCCCGCGCTGGGCGGTCGTGACCCCGCGCCCCGGCGATTCGAAGGTCGACGCGGTCGTCGTCGACGACGCCGGCACGGTGCTCGTGCGCGTGGAGGGCTACGAGAAGGTCGACCTGCCGATTCTGCCCGCCGACGACGCGCTCGCGCCGTTGCGCGCGGCGATGGGCTGAGTGGTGCCGCGCCCCTTCACGCGCCTGGCCGTCGTCAACCGCGGCGAGTGCGCCATGCGGCTCGTGCACGCGGTCCGCGAGCTCAACGACGGGCGCGACGAGCCGCTCGTGGTGATCGCGCTGTACACCGAACCCGAACGGCACGCGATGTTCGTGCGCGAGGCCGACGAAGCGGTGTGCATCGGGCCGGCGACCTTCGTCGACGACGGTCGTCGCAAGAACGGCTACCTCGACTTCGCCGCCCTCGAACGCGCGCTCCTCGACACGCAGGCCGAGGCGGTCTGGGTCGGCTGGGGGTTCGTGGCCGAGCAGCCCGAGTTCGTCGAGCGGTGCGAGAAGCTCGGCATCGTGTTTGTCGGCCCCGACTCGTCGGTGATGCGTGCGCTCGGCGACAAGATCCGCGCGAAGCGCCTCGCCGAGGAGTGCGGCGTGCCCGTCGCACCCTGGAGCGGCGGCGTCGTCGAGACCGTCGACGAGGCCCGGCACCATGCGGCCCGGATCGGCTTTCCGTTCATGATCAAGGCCACGGCGGGCGGGGGCGGGCGCGGGATACGCCGGGTCGACGGGCCTGCTGATCTCGAGGCGGCGTTCCACCGCGCGCGCGACGAGGCCCGCGCCACGTTCGGCGACCCGACGGTGTTCCTCGAACGGTTACTGGAGGGTGCCCGTCACGTCGAGGTGCAGGTAATCGCCGACGGGCTCGGCGGTGTGTGGGCGGTCGGCGTGCGCGACTGCACCCTGCAGCGCCGCCACCAGAAGGTTGTCGAGGAGTCGGCGTCGACCGCGCTCACCGAAGCGCAGGAGGACGACCTACGCGCCGCGGCCACCCGCCTCGTGCGCGCCGCCGGGTACCGCAACGCCGCGACGGTCGAGTTCCTGTACCAACCCGAGGAGAAGGCGGTGTCGTTCATGGAGGTGAACGCGCGCCTCCAGGTCGAGCACCCCGTGACCGAGGTCACCACCGGTCTCGACCTCGTGAAGCTCCAGTTGCACGTGGCGGCCGGCGGCGCGCTCGCGGGTGACCCGCCTCCGCGCGCGGGGCATGCGATCGAGGTGCGGCTGAACGCCGAGGACCCGGAGCGCGGCTTCGCGCCCGCGCCGGGAAGGGTCGAGCTGTTGCGGGTCCCCACCGGCCCCGGCCTGCGGGTCGATCGGGGTGTCGCGGAGGGCGACACCGTGCCGGCGGAGTTCGATTCGATGATCGCCAAGCTCGTGGCCTGGGGCAATGATCGTGAGGAGGCGCTCGCGCGGCTGCGGCGCGCGCTGGTCGAGACCGCGGTCGTCGTGCGTGGCGGCACCACCAACAAGGGGTTCCTCCTCGGCCTCCTCGATCGCGCCGAGGTCCGCAACGGAGAGTTCGACAACGCCTGGCTCGACCAGCTTGCGTCGCGCGGTGATGTGCTCTCGACCGG
>DASVIY010000122.1:0-2195 GCA_036386195.1 Acidimicrobiia bacterium
GGTCGGGCCCGCTCTTCGGTCCGCTGCGCCAGGTCTTCAGCCACATCATCGGTGTCGGCGATCGGTCGGAGCACGAGATCGACCAATGGCTCGGCCATCGCCTCACCGCGCTCGGGTCACAGCGCTGAAGCCGGGCCGGTCGTGACGGACCGGCCCGAGCATGAGACCGCACAGCGCGACAACGCCGCCGGCGAAACACCGACCGGCCGGCCGGCGCCCGGCCCGGCCGGAATCACGTGTCATCGCGAGCGTTCGAGATACGCCGTTCGGAGTTGCGGCTTACGGACCTTCCCGTTGGGGTCACGAGGTAACTCGTCGACGAACTCGACGATGCGCGGGCGCTTGTAGTCGGCAAGTCGATCGCGGACCCACGCGATGACGGCGGTCTCGCCGATCATCGAACCGACCGTCGGTTGCACGACTGCGTAGAGCACCTCGCCCCACTGGTCGTCGGGCACGCCGAGCACCGCGCAATCGACGATCTCGGGATGCTGAAACAGCACCTCCTCGATCTCGCGGGGGTAGATGTTGACGCCACCCGAGATCACCATGTCGCTCTTGCGATCGGTGAGATACAGGTATCCCTCATCGTCGAGGTAGCCGGCATCGCCGACCGTGAACCACTCCCCCCGATGCGCGGCAGCGGTCTTGTCACGGTCATTGTGGTAGCGGAAGCTCGACGCGGCGGGCCGCGCGTAGATGGTGCCGACCTCGCCGGCCGGGAGCATCTCGCCATCGTCGTCGAAGATCGCAAACTCGTTGCCCGGATCCGGCCGCCCCACGCTTCCCGGATGCTCGAGCCATTCCTGGGGGCTGATGACCGTCCCGCCACCCTCCGACGCGCCGTAGTACTCCCACACCTTGTCGGGACCGACGAACTCCATGAACGCGCGCTTCAGTGGCACCGGACACGGGGCGGCAGCGTGCACCACCATCTTCAACGACGACAGGTCGTAGCCGTCACGCACCGCGGCGCGGAGCGCGAGGATGCGGGTGAAGTTGGCCGGCACCATGTGGGTGTTCGTGACCTGCCGGCGCTCGATCAGCGCGAGTGCCTCTTTCGCGTCCCACTTCGCCATGATGACAACGGTCGCGCCGAACGCGAGATGCATCTGCGACCATGCGAACGGTCCCATGTGGTACATCGGGCCGACGACCAGATGCACGTCGTCGGGACCGAGGTTCCAGCGGCCGGCCATGGCGGTCCACCCCGCGGCACGGCGGCGGAAGTCGTCATCACCCATCGCGATGCCCTTCGGACGACCGGTCGTGCCCGACGTGTACGCCATCGTCGTGGGCCAGCCGTCACCCGGGTCGTCGACCTCGCCCTGCGCGGGTGCGGCGTCGAGCGCGGCCTCGTAGTCGCCACCGTCACCGACAACGAGCCGCGTGACGTCGGCAGCGGTCTCGAGCGCGGGGAGCAGATGCTCGGCCGCCACGACGACACGCGCACCCGAGTCGTGCACGACCCAGCCCGCCTCGTCGGCCTTGAAGTGCGTGTTGACGGGAACGACGATCGCGCCGAGGCGGCCGGCGCCGTGGGCGGCCTCGAAGCACTCGAACGAGTTGGGCAGCATGATCGCCACCCGATCGCCTCGCTTCACGCCCAGCGCGGCCAGCGCGTGGGCAACCCGCCGAGCGCGTTCGTCGAGTTGCGCGTACGTCAAGCTCGACTCGCCCAGGCGGAGCGCGATCTTGTCGGGCTGAACGTGCGCGTGGGCGATGAGTCCTGCGGGCGTCTGGTTGCTCTCGTCGGCCATGGGCGTCATCATGCCGCGGCTCGATCGAAAGGACGAAAGGCGGTTCATGAGTCTCCTCGTCGGCGACATCGTGCGTCACGCGGCCCAGGTTGCGCCCCACCGCCTCGCAGCGACGCTCGGCGACGAAGAGCTCACGTTCGCCGCGCTCGATGCGGAGTCCAACCGCACGGCGCACGCGCTGTCCGACCTTGACATCGCCCACGGCGCTCGTGTGGCATGGTGCGGCGATACCGGCCTCGCGGCCATGCCGATCTTCGGCGCGCTGGCGAAGCTCGGTGCCGTGTTCGCGCCCGTCAGCGGCCGCCTCGGGTCGCCGCGGCCACCGCCGTGCTCGAGTGCGCGCGACCGCGGCTCTTGATCGCCGACGAGCTCGTCGCCGATCACCACCAGGCGTTTGTGCGTGAGCGGACGCTATAGGGGCCACTTTTGCACAAA
>DASVIY010000123.1:0-6038 GCA_036386195.1 Acidimicrobiia bacterium
CCGTCGTCTACACACCTTCGGGCATCGAGGCGCTGGCGAAGGCGGTCGTTGCCGCCGGGCGCGAGGCGCCGCTGCCCGTCCATCTCAAGGTCGATACCGGGATGCATCGCGTCGGCTGTCACGTCGACGAGGCCGTCGGCCTGGTCGAGGCGATCGGCCAGCGGGGCGAGCTGCAGCTCCAAGGGATCTGCACGCATCTCGCGGTGGCCGACGAGCCCGACGACACCTACACCGTCGAGCAGCTCGCCCGGTTCGACGCGCTGCTGGCGACGCTCGACGCCCGCGGTGTGCGCCCGGCGTTGGTGCACGCGGCCAATTCGGCGGCGTTGCTCGAGTTTCCCCAGGCGCGCTACGACCTCGTGCGCGCCGGCATCGCGGTCTACGGCGTTGCGCCCGCGCCCGGCTTCACATCACCGGTCAGGCTCGAGCCCGCGCTCGCGCTCACAGCGTGCGTCTCGCACGTCAAGCGGCTCCATGCCGGCGCGCGCGTCTCGTACGGACTGCGCTACGAGCTCGCACGCGACGCGTGGATCGCAACAGTGCCGGCCGGATACGCCGACGGCGTGCCCCGCAATCTTGCCTCGGCAGGCGGCGAAGTGCTGCTGCGCGGTCGCCGGTACCCGATTGCCGGCACGGTCACGATGGACCAGCTCATGGTCGATACCGGCGACGACCCGGTCGAGGTCGGTGACGAGGTCGCGCTGATCGGGCGCCAGGGCGACGAGGAGATCACGGCAAACGAGTGGGCCGAACGACTCGGCACGATCGGGTACGAGATCGTGTGCGGGATCGGTGCGCGCGTTCCGAGGCGGTACGTGCCGTGAGCGCGCCGAAGCTCCGGACGGTGCTCACCGTCGCGGGTCTTGCCGCCGGCGCGGCCGGTGCCCTCTACGGCGCGGAGCGCCTGGCCGCGGCGCGCCTGCGTCACCGACCCGATCCCGACGCGGACCGCACGTTCGAGCCGACGTTCGACGAAGCGCGTCGGATCGACACCCACGACGGCGGCAGCCTCTACACGATCAGCCGCGGTGCCGGACCACCGGTGCTGCTGTCACATGGGGTCACGCTGTCGACCCGCATCTGGACGCCGCAGTTCGACGTGTTGCCCGATTCGGGTCTCCGAGTGATCGGCTTCGATCATCGCGGCCACGGCACGTCGCTCGCCGGCACGACTGGACACTCGATCGACAATCTCGCCGACGACATTCGATCGATCATCGAAGCGCTCGACCTGCACGACGCGCTGGTCGTCGGTCATTCGATGGGTGGCATCGGCGTGCAGGCGTTCGCGATCCGCCACCCCGAGGTCGCCGCGGCGCGTGTGCGTGGTTTCGTGCTGCTGTCGACGCTCGCCAAAGACCACTTCGGCGGTTCGCGGAAGCTGCGCTGCGTCGCCGGCCGGGTGTACGACGAAGCGTTCGCGCTTCCCGATCCGATGTCCATGCCAAACCTCGGCTTGGTGCTCGCGCGGTTCGGGCAGGGCCGTCACGCGCGGCCCAGCCACGTCGAGCTCAACCGGCAGCTCATCGCCGATTGCGACCGCGCGACGCGACAGAGCGCCTACAGGGCGATGCTCGGCCTCGACCTCACGCCCGGCCTCCCGGGCATCAGGATCCCGACGCTCGTGATCTGCGGCACCGCCGACCTCATCACGCCGCCGCGGCACTCGCGTCGCATGGCCGCGCTGATTCCCGGTGCCCGCCTCGAGCTGCTCAAGGGCGGAGGCCACATGCTGATGCTCGAACGGGCCGACGAGGTCAACCGGCTGCTCGTCGACTTCGCCCGCGAGGTCGGTGCACTGGCGTCGGTCCCGGCCGCAGCAGCGGGAAGCTGATCGGCGCGTCTTCGCAGCTTTCTGCACGCCGCGCCATTCATTCTTGCGTCGAAGATCGTCATGACATGGTGGTTTGCGACGCAAGAATGCTGGGGTCTCGTGGCGTGATCGCCGGCGTCGCCCGTGGGCGCGTCGGGGCAGGTCACCGGTACCATGCCGCCGTGACCATCGATCTCGAGCCCCGTTCGTTCGCATCGTTCGCCGACCTGGAGCGTGAAGCGCTCGGCTGCGTGCGCTGTCCGCTTTCCGAGGGGCGTACCCAGGTCGTCTTCGGCGTCGGCGATCCGCACGCCGACTTGATGTTCGTGGGCGAGGGGCCGGGGGAGCAGGAAGACCTGCAGGGCGAGCCGTTCGTCGGGAGGGCCGGTCAGCTGCTGACCACGCTCATCGGCGGCATCGGGCTCACCCGGGCCGACGTCTACATCGCCAACGTCGTCAAGTGCCGGCCGCCCGGCAACCGTGACCCGCTGCCGCTGGAGATCGCGCAATGCAGCCCGTTCCTCGAGGCGCAGCTCACCTTCATCGCGCCACGAGTCGTGGTCACGCTCGGCAACTTCGCCACCAAGCTGCTGCTCGACACGAAGGAGGGGATCACGAAGCTGCGGGGGCGGGAGTTCCCGTTCCGAAGCGGCGCGGTCCTCATTCCCGCGCTGCACCCGTCCGCCGTGTTGCGCAACGGCGGGCAGGCCTTGGCCCGGGCGCGCGCCGACTTCGTGATCATGAAGCGCGCGGTCGCGGCGCAAACGGGGTCGCGGTGAACGAGCTGCGCGTCGTCACGGAGTCCGCGCCCGAGACGCTCGAGCTGGCCGCGCGCGTGGGCGCGCTGCTCCGGGCGGGCGACCTGGTCGTGCTCGAGGGCGACCTCGGCGCCGGCAAGACGGTGTTCGCGAAGGGTGTCGCGCGCGCCCTGGGTGTCACCGAGACGGTGGTCAGCCCGACGTTTACGATCGTGCGTGAGTACCGCGGCCGCGTGCCGCTCGTGCACGTCGACGTCTACCGGCTCGACACGATGCAGGAGGTCGAGGACCTCGGCATCGAGGAGATCATCGCCGACGACCGGGTCACACTCGTCGAGTGGGGCGACGTGATCGCGTCCGTGCTTCCCGCGGAACGACTCGTCATCCGCCTCGAGCTGGGCGAGCGTGACGACTCCCGTCGCATCACCGCGTTCCCGATCGGCGCACGCTGGGCCGGCCGCGCCGGCGCGCTCGCGGCCGCATTGCAATCGACGGCGCGTGTGGGGGGCGTGTAGTCGATGCTGTTGCTCGCGCTCGACACCTCCACGCCGCGAGTCAGCGTCGCGGTCGGCTGCGACGGCGACGTGATCGGCGACGTGCAGCTCTCGGGCCGCCAGCGCCACACCGAACGGCTCGCGCCGGCCATCGAGTACCTGTGCACGGAGCTCGAGGTCGAGATGCGTCAGCTCTCGGCCATCGCCGTGGGCATCGGTCCGGGGCTCTTCACCGGGCTGCGGGTCGGTGTCACCACCGCGAAGGTGATGGCGCAGGCGCTGCGCATCCCGATCGTCGGGATCCCGAGCCTGGATCTGGTCGCGTACCCACTTCGCCACACGCGCCGGCTCGTCGTTGCCGTGCTCGACGCGCGGCGCGAGGAAGTGTTCCACGCCCGGTATTGGACCGTCCCCGGTGGCGTGCAACGCGCGTCCGAGTACCAGGTCGGCGCACCCGGCGACCTGGTGGTCGAGCTCGAGGCGGAGGGCGCGGAGACACTGCTCGCCGGTGACGGCGCGCTGCGCTACCGTCATGAGTTCGAACAGCTCGAACGGGCCGAGTTGGCCGGCACGGCGTTCGCGTCGCCGAGCGCGGCTGCCCTGGTGGAGCTTGCAACCGCGCGCATGGAGCGGGAGGACTTCGCGACGCCACGCGATATCCACCCGCTCTATCTCCGCAAGAGCGACGCGGAGATCAAATGGCACCGGCAGGCGTCATGACCCGGCGATCGCGGTAAAGAGGTACCGATGGCTGCCGAACGAGTACCCCAACCGCTGATGGTCGACGTGATCCCGATGCGGCGCCGTCACCTGCGATCGGTGCTGCGCATCGAGGCGCAGGTCTACCCCCGGCCGTGGAGCATGTCGCTGTTCATGAGCGAGCTCGCGTTGCGTTCGACGCGCGCGTACTTCGTCGCGCGCATCGGCCGCGAGGTCGTGGGGTACGCGGGGCTGATGATGACGATGGAGGACGGCCACGTCACCACCATCGCCGTCGATCCGAAGTGGCACCGCGAGCAGATCGGCACGCGACTGATGCTCGGGCTCGCCCGTGAGGCCCGGATCCGCGACGCCGAGAACCTCACCTTGGAAGTACGCCTGTCCAACAAGGGCGCCCAGGCCATGTACCGCCAGTTCGGCTTCGCGCCGGTCGGCATTCGCAAGAACTACTACGCGGAGACCAGCGAGGACGCGCTGGTGATGTGGTCACGCGAGATCGGCACGCCGGCGTATGGCGAGCTGCTCCACGGGCTCGAGCGCCGGCTCCGCGGTCACACGCGCTACGAGGAGCCCAAGCGCTGGTGAAGATCCTCGGCATCGAGACGTCGTGCGACGAGACGGCGGCCGCGGTGGTGGAGGACGGCCGCTCTCTGTGCTCCTCGGTGGTGTCGAGCCAGATCGACCTCCACGCTCCGTACGGCGGGGTCGTTCCGGAGATCGCGAGTCGCGCGCACGTGGAGCTCATCAACGCGGTGATCGCCGAGGCGCTCGTGGAAGCAGGCGTCGAGCTCGGCGCCCTCGACGCGGTGGCCGCGTGCCACGGCCCGGGGCTTGCGGGCGCATTACTCGTCGGTGTGAGCGCGGCGAAGGCGATCGCGTTGAGCACCGGGCTGCCCTACATCGAGGTCAACCATCTCGAAGCCCACCTCTACGCCGCATGGCTCGAGGAGCCCGACCTCGAGATGCCGCTGGCGGTGCTGATCGTGTCCGGCGGCCACACGATGCTGGTGATCATGGAGGACCACGGGCGCTACCGGGTGCTCGGCCAGACGGTCGACGACGCCGCGGGCGAGGCGTTCGACAAGGTCGCGCGCTATCTCGGCCTCGGCTATCCCGGCGGCCCGGCGATCGACCGGCTCGCGGCGACGGGCGACGCCGAGGCCATCCGGTTTCCGCGCCCGATGCTCGACGACAGCTTCGACTTCTCGTTCTCGGGGCTGAAGACCGCGGTCGTGAATTACGTACGCCGCCACCCCGACGCGGAAGTGCGCGACGTTGCCGCGTCGTTTCAGGAAGCGGTCGTCGACGTGCTGGTCGAGAAGCTCGTCACTGCTGCCGACGAGGCCGGCGCGCACACCCTGGTGCTCGGCGGCGGCGTGGCCGCGAACTCGCGGCTGCGTGAGCGTGTCCTCGACGCGGCCGACGCGAGTGGCCGGCGCGCCTTCGTGCCGCCGATGTCGTTGTGCACCGACAACGGGGCGATGATCGCGGCGACCGCGTGGTGGCGGTTCCGCGCCGACGGGCCGTCACCGCTCTCGGCGGGCGCGACCCCGGATCTGCGCCTGCCGAGCGTCTGACGACCGCGGCGGTACCGACCGCGGCCGGGCTTGCCGGGTCGGGAGGCGGCTGGTACCTTGGCCTGGCACTCCACACCTGCGAGTGCTAACCGCTCGAGCTCGCAGCGTCGCGTTCGGCACGAGCGGCTCCCGCCCCACCCGCAAGACCGCCCAGGAGGCCCATCCATGAATCTGCAGCCGCTGGAAGACCGGATCGTCGTTCGTGCCGCGGAGGCCGAAGAGACGACCGTGAGCGGCCTGGTCATCCCCGACACGGCCAAAGAGAAGCCCCAGCAGGGCGAGGTGCTGGCCGCCGGCCCGGGCCGTCGCTCTGACCAGACCGGCGAGCTGATCCCGGTCGATGTCGCCGTCGGCGACATCATCGTGTACTCGAAGTACGGCGGCACCGAGATCGCTGTTGACGGCGAGGACCTCTTGATCCTCACCAGCCGTGACGTGCTCGCAAAAGTCATCGGTGGCAAGAAGAAGAAGAAGTAGCAGCCCACGCCGTCACCGGATCGCCTCGAAGCGGCGCTCGATGGGCGCCGCTTCGTCGCGTCCGGCACTTCCGGCGTGCTGCCCGTCGGTACGCTCGTTCGGATGATCGAGCCCCCCCACCGTTTGTGCAATCGGTGCCCTTGGAGGGTGCCTGATCGCACAAACAGTTGGTGACCGGCCGGGGCGGCGAGCAGCGGAT
>DASVIY010000124.1:0-7524 GCA_036386195.1 Acidimicrobiia bacterium
GCGGCCCGGCGACGTGACGTAGCCACACTCGGACGGCGTGCGCGCCGGCGTGAGCGTGGCGACGACGACTGATTCGGCCGCGACGCTGGCAACGTCGTTGCCACCACCCGAGCCGACAAGGAACGGACCGTCGGGCACCAGCGTCGAGTTGATGTTGCCGAGGCGGTCGACCTGCGCACCACCGAGACACGCGACGGTCGTCGTGCCGGGGCCACCGACGAGCGCGCCGAGCACCATGCCGGCGTCGGCAAGCATCGACGATCGGGGAAAGTTGCGGTGGTTCAGCACGAAGGGGTCGGCCGGCGTCGGCTCGTAGCCCCACAAGCCGATCTCTGCGGTGAGCTGCACGGCCGAGCCTTCCGCGCGCGCCTGCGCGACACCGAGCCATGCCGACAGGTTGGCGACGCCTGCGCCGGCGAGCACCGCGTCGGCGTCGAGCGCGAGCACACGGTCGCGCAGGTGCCGCGCGCCCCAGACGGCCGCGAGCTCCCAGCGGTTGGGCGGCGAGTCGGTGTCGGGCGGGTAGCGCTGCTCGTCCGCCTTCCACGAATCGGGCGCGGCCTTGTCGTGGAGCGCCGCGACGCGCTCGCGACCGAGGCGCGCGAGCCAGTCGTCCTGCGTCTTCACGTCGAGCACCCACTCGCGAATCCACTCGTCGAACGCGTCGCTCCGGCTCGCGGCCCGCACGTCGACCCAGAAGTCGTAGTCCTCGCCGTAGCCATCGACCGGCAGGTCACCGGTGAACAGGCCGCCCGGATGCGCGCCGAGAGGCACCTCGCACACTGCCAGCACCCGGTGCGCGGGGATCCGCACGAGATGCGACCACGCGCGCAGATCATCGACGACGCGCTCGACGGTGACGATCGCCCCACGACGCGCCGCCAGCGCACCCCACACACCTTCGAGCAGCGGCGGGTGCAGCGCGACGTTGCCTTCCGCGTCGGCCACCGGTGCATGGAGCAGCGCAACGTCGGGTGTGAGCGGCGCGAGCAGGCCGAGCTTCCCGTACGGTGAGTCGACTTCGCTGAACCCTTCGTTGCCGGCCATCGACGATCCGACCAGGGACCGCGTGACGACCGCGGGCAGACCGCGGGCCGCCGCCTCGAGCCGCTGCGAGAAGGTCAGGAACGACCAGTGTTCGACGTCGACCTCGCCCCGCTCGTACGCGCCGGCGAAGACCGGGTTGGGCGTGAAGTTGGGGAACGTGTCACCCGAGTACCCGGTGACGACCTTGCGCACGAGCCCGCCGCGGAAGAACAGCGTGCCCAAGCTCGACAGGCTGAGCATCGCGAGTGTGAAGCCCGGGTCGCGCCCCCACCACTGCCGCACGACCTCGCGCGCCGCGGCGGTCCAACGGGTATGGCCGACCATGACGTGCAGGGTGTCGCCGGCGCGTACGTGCTGGGCGACCGCGTCGGCGAGCGACGCGCGTTTATCGACCGTCACACCGCGTCGAGCAGGAGGTCGGCGAGACGCCCGCGCTGATAGCCCTGGTAGCCGAGGAGCAGGTCGTTGACCTTCGCCCGCTTGTAATAGAAGTGCGCGTCGCAATCCCAGGTGAAGCCAACGCCGCCGTGGATCTGGATGTCTTCGCCCGAGATGAACACCGCGGCCTCCGCGACGAAGCCCTTCGTCATGGCCGCCGCGCGTTCGCGTGCCGGATCGTCGACATCAGAGGTCCACGCCGCGTAATGCGTACCCACGCGGGCGAGCTCGAGGCGATGCAGCATGTCGACGGCCTTATGACGAATGGCTTGGAACTTCGCCAGGGGCCGGTCGAACTGCACCCGCACCTTCGCGTACTCCACGCCGAGGTGGAGCGCCGCTTCCGACGCGCCGACGAGCTCTGCGCAGAGCGCGATCGCGGCGTCGTCGACGACCCGACGCCAGATGGCGGTGTGATCGCCGCGCGGGCCGATCGGCACGACGCGGCGTTCGTCGAGCTCGAGACGCGCGAGCTTGCGGGTGGGATCCATCGCCGGCTGGAGCTCGCCGCGTGGCGACTCGAGCAGAAACGAGCCCAGGCCCTCCTCGGTGCGGGCGACCACGATCGCCCAGTCGGCGGTATGGCCGTCGAGCACGACCGGCTTCAGCCCGGTGACGACCCAGTCGGCGCCCTTGCGCCGCACACGCGCGCGAACACGCGCGATCGGATCGCCGTGCCCGAGCTCTTCGAGCGCGACCGTGCCGCGCAGCTCGCCCGACGCGAGTTGCTCGAGCAGCTCCGTCGCGCCGAGCGCACGCGCCGCGAGAGTGGCGAACACTGCCGACGAGAAGAACGGGCCGGGAAACGGCAGCCGTCCCATCTCCTCGAGCACGACCACCATGTCGACGAGGCCGAGGCCGAGGCCGACCCCGCCCGCGGACTCCGGTACGAGCAAGCCCGGCCAACCCATCTCGGCGAGGTTCGCCCAGAGCTCGTCGGTGAAGCCGCGGTCGTCTTCGGCCATGGCACGCACATACGCGCTGGGCGCTTCGTTGGCGAGAAAGCCGCGCACGGTCTCGCGCAGCGCCTGCTGGTCACCGCTGAACGTGAAATCCACTGCCGGGGCCCTTCTGCGGCTCGTTCAGCGGATGTTATCGACGCGCCACGCATGCGGCCACACGTTGACTCGAGCGGGAACATTTCATCTGGGCGCAAAACACGTTTGCCGCGATAACGAACGACCCGCCGCCGCTGTCGACCTGAGCAAGCTTGCAGCGACGACGCAGCCATCACTCGACGCGATGAAACACTCGTCCGCCCAGATGGGGGCGCTCGCCGACAATGTGACGGGCAGAGCACACGCGATCGCGATGACCATGCGGCAAGCCTCAACCGGGTGTATTTCTGCCGCGGAACGGCTCATCGGCGGGGCTGGGGCGCATGATCTCGACGCCTTCACGACCGCGCAAAAGGACAACATGAACTCTGCGGACGAGCTCAACAAGGCCATCCGCACGTGGAAAGGCCTGTGACCACTTCGCGAAATCGGCGCAGAGGGCGGGTGACTCTGGCGTTCGTCCCCTCCGCGGCTCGCCACTATCCTCCGGCCGATGGACTTCGCCTACACGCCTGAAGACGAGGCCTTTCGCGACGAGCTGCGGGCGTGGCTCGACGAGAACCTGCCGAAGTTCCTCGCCGACTGGGGTGGCGACGAAGATCCCGGCGGCGGCCGCCAAGCCGGGATCGCCCGTTCACAGGAGCGTCGCAAGGACTGGCAGCGCCGGCTCAACGAGGGCCGCTGGGCCGCGATCAACTGGCCGAAATCGTGGGGCGGGCGCGAGGCCACGCCGGTGCAGAACGTCCTCTACTCCGAGGAGACCGCGCGTGTCCGCTCGCCGGGCATCTACAACCCCAACGGCATCTGGCAGATCGGCCCGATGATCATCGCGTGGGGCACCGAGGAGCAGCAGCAACGGTGGCTGCCCGGCATCCTCTCGGCCGAGGAGCACTGGTGCCAGGGCTTCAGCGAGCCGGAAGCCGGTTCCGACCTCGCCAACCTTCGCACCACCGCGATCCGCGACGGCGACGAGTACGTCGTCAACGGACAGAAGATCTGGATCTCCACCGCGCACCTCGCGCACTGGGGGTTGTTCCTCTTCCGCACCGATCCCACGTCGATCGAGCGCGGCGCGAAGCACGAGGGCATCACCGCGTTCATCATCGACATGCGCACGCCCGGCATCGAGTGCCGGCCGATCCGCGACATCGTCGGCGACGAGATGTTCAACGAGGTGTGGTTCACCGACGTGCACATCCCCGCCGACTGCCGGCTCGGTGACGAGGGCGCGGGCTGGCAGGTCGCGATGGGCACACTCGGCCGCGAACGCGTCGGCACGGCCGGCCTTGCGATCACGATGGCGAATGACCTGCAGGCAATGATCTCGGCCGCGCGCGCGACGAATCCGGATTCTCTGCGCGATCCGGAGATCCGCGATCGCATCGCCCGGGCGTGGACCGACATCGAGCTCACGAAGCTGCTCAACTACCGGGCGCTCACCAAGATCATCAAGGGCGAGAAGAACTGGCCCGAGGTGCCGCTCGCGAAGCTGCAGTGGTCGCATCTCGCGCAGACGCTTGCGGAGCTGGCCGTCGACATGCTGGGCCCTGCCGGCCTCCTGCTGCGCGGCGCGACCGACGCGGTCGACGGCGGGAGCTGGACGCGCCTCTACTCGTTCCAGCGCTACACGTCGATCGGCGCCGGCGCCACCGAGGTGCAGAAGAACATCATCGCTGACCGCGCGCTGTTGCCCCGCAAGTAGTGCCGGGGATGCGCCTCGGGGTCATCACGCCCGTCTTGTTCCGTCTCCCGGGCGCGCACGCGCGTTGGGAGGAGACCGCTTCGTTCGACGACGTCGTGCGCGTCGTGCAGGAAGCCGAGCGGCTCGGCTACCACCACGTCACCTGCGGCGAGCACGTTGCCGTGCCGCGTGCCGTTGCCGAAGTACGGGGCGCGACGTACTGGGATCCGCTCGCGACGTTCGGCTTCCTCGCGGCGCGCACTTCCACCATTCGGTTCGCGACGCACGTCCTCGTGCTCGGGTATCACCATCCACTCGCGATCACGAAGCGCTACGGCACGCTCGACCGGGTGAGCAACGGCCGCTTGATCCTCGGTGTCGGCGTCGGGTCGCTCGAAGAGGAGTTCGCGCTGCTCGGCGCGCCGTTCGAGGACCGCGGTGACCGGGCCGATGACGCGCTGCGCGCGCTTCGGGCGTCGCTGTCGCAGCCCGCACCCGAGTACCACGGCTCGCATTACGACTACGACGGGTTGCTCCTCGACCCGCCTGCGCTCCAGCCACGGGTGCCGATCTGGGTGGGTGGACGCACCGCACGGTCGTTGCGGCGTGCAGTCGAGCTGGCCGACGGGTGGGCGCCGTTCGGGCTGCGCCGCGAGAAGCTCGCCACGATGATCGCTCGCGCACGCGGGGCGGACACGTGGGCGCGCCGCGAGCAGTCGGACGCGCCGCCGTTCGAGTTCATCTTGCAGAACGAGCGACCATTCGACCCGTCGGCGGAACCGGAGCTCGTGCGCGACGCAACCGCGCGATTGCGCGACGTGGGTGCGACGATGCTCAACGTGCGGTTCGTGCATCACTCCGTCGAGCACTACTGCGAACAACTTGCGGCAATGGCCGAAGTAGCGGCGCATCTGTAACGGGATCGCTCCGCGCACCGCGTCAACTCAGCGTTTGTGCACCAGCGCGCTCTATAGGAACCACATTTGCACAAACGGTTAGAGGCGTTCGATCACGGTGGCGTTGGCTTGGCCGCCGCCTTCACACATGGTCTGGAAGCCGTAGCGGCCGTTGGTGGCTTCGAGGTGGTTGAGCAGCGTGGTCATGAGGCGCACGCCGCTCGCGCCCAACGGATGGCCGATCGCGATTGCGCCGCCGCGTGGATTGAACTTCGCGGGATCGGGCTTGAACTCCTTGGCCCACATGAGCGCGATGGCGGCGAACGCCTCGTTGCACTCGATGGCGTCGAACTCGTCGATCTTCATGCCCGTGCGCTCGAGCAGCTTGCGCGTGACGGGATTCGGTGCCGAGAGCACGAGCACCGGATCGTCGGCGAGCACGGCGAAGTGCACGAAGCGCGCCCGGATCGGTAACCCGAGCCGTTCGGCAGCGGAGCGATCCGCGATCAACATCGCCGACGCACCGTCGCTCATCTGCGATGCGTTACCGGCCGTGATCTGCGGCGCCGGCTGCTCCGCCGACTCCCAAGCGGGTGGGAGCTCGCCAAGCGATTCCATGGTGCCGCCGCGCCGGATTCCCTCGTCGCTCGTGAACATCTCGCCGGTGAGACGGCCCTGGTCGTCTTTCAGCGGGACGCGAATGATCTCCTTCGCGAAGAAGTCGTTGTCGGTGTTCACGAGGGCGCGGCGGTGGCTTTCCAATGCGAAGGCATCCATGTCGGCGCGCGTGATCCCGAAGCGGTCGGCGAGCACTTGCGCGACCCAGAACTGGATGCCGAGCGTGTTGCCGGTCTCGGCCATGAAATCGGGGCTGAACGGGCCGACACCTCCGCGCGCATTCGTGGACATCGGTGCACGGGTCATCGACTCGACGCCACAGGCGATCGCCAGGTCGTACGCGCCGGCCATCACGCCCTGGGCGACGAAGTGCGCCGCCTGCTGCGACGAGCCGCACTGACGGTCGACGGACGTCGCCGGCACGTGCCACGGCAGCCCCGCCGCGACCCACGCGTTGCGCGTGACGTTGCATCCCTGCTCGCCCGACTGGGTGACGCAACCGCCGACGACGTCGTCGATGAGCGCGGGATCGACGTCGTTGCGCTCGAGCAGCGACTTCAGCGTGAACCCGAGCAGGTCGGTGGGGTGCCAGGGGGCGAGCGCGCCCTTGCGCTTGCCGATCGCGGTGCGGGCGGTATCGACGATGACGGCTTCACGAACTTCCATGTTGCGTCATCGTAGCCAGGCCGTCGTTGCGTGCTTCCACCGGTACGATGACGAGACTCATGGCAACTACTCGTTCGCCGCGGCCGTTGCGCGTCGCCGCACTCGTCAAGCAGATCCCGGCGTTCGAGGAGCTACAACTCGGTCCCGACGGGCGGCTCCAGCGCGCGGGTCTCGACCTCGAGATGAATCCCTACTGCCGGCGCGCGGTGAGCCAAGCGGTCGCGATCGCGGCCGACACGCATGGCACGTGCACCGTGCTCACACTCGGGCCGCCTAGCGCCGACGACACGCTGCGCGAGGCAATCGCGTGGGGCACCGCGCGCGACGTCGACACCACCGGTGTGCTCATCACCGACCCGGCGTTCGCGGGCTCCGACACGCTCGCAACGGCACGCGCGCTGGCCGCCGCGATCCGCCACGTTGGCCCGTTCGACCTGCTGCTCGTCGGCCGCAACTCCGTCGACGCCGACACCGGCCAGGTCGGCCCCGAGCTGGCGGAGCTGCTCGACCTCCCCTTTGCCACCGGCGTGCGGCACTTCGCGCTCGACGGCGACCGGGTCGACGTGCGGTGCGAGTACGACGACGGCTGGGTGCAGGCGTGGTTGTCCCTCCCCGCGGTCCTCAGCACCGCCGAACGCCTGATCGAGCCGTGCAAGGTCGATCCCGACGACCGGGCATTGGTCGACGGTTCGCGCATCCGTCGCCTCTCGGCCGCAGAGCTCGGCCCGGGCCCGTGGGGTGAGGACGGCAGCCCGACGCGCGTCGGCGCCGTCCGGGTGCACGAGGTCGCCCGCGACCGCTGCCGGCTCGACGGGCCGGTCGACGCGCAGGTCCGAGCCGCGGTCGCGGCGCTCATCTCGCGGGGCGCGCTCGACACCACCGGCGACGACGACGCCGACCACGCCACCGTGCCCGCGGCACGACCGCAGGTTGATGGCCCGATCATCGGTGTGACGGTCGAACCCGACCGGCCGGTCATCGCGCGCGAACTGCTCGGAGCGGCCGCCGTGGTCGCGGCACAGACCGACGGAACGGTCGTAGCGATCACCGTCGCAGACGAAGACCCCGCGGTCCTCGGCTCCTGGGGCGCCGACCGGATCACGCACCTCACCGGCATCGA
>DASVIY010000125.1:0-2681 GCA_036386195.1 Acidimicrobiia bacterium
GGTCGAGGTCTTTGACGAGCTTCTTCAGCTCGATGTACTCGGGCTCGAAGCGGGCTCGCACCTTCATCCACTCGGGGCGGCGAGCCGCGGGATCGACCTCGGGCTCCACCCCGGCGGCGGCCAGGCGGCCGAGCAAGCGCACGGGCACATCGCCCGAGGCAGCACGGGTGAACGGCGCGAGGTCGTCGGATGTGAGACGGAATGCGACGTCCTGGCGGTCGACATCGGACTTGGTGAACGCCTCGGCGAAGCGCACGACCACGCGGTCCACGACGGCCTGCATCGACGGCGCGGCGCCGAGCACGCGCGCCATCGACGTCACCCCACGGTCGCGGATGCCGCAGGGCACGATGTGCTCGAACATCGAGAGGTCGGGATCGACGTTGAGCGCGAAGCCGTGGCGCGTGCGACCCTGCACGACCCGCACACCGATGGCGGCGATCTTCTCGTCGCCGGCCCAGACGCCGGTGTAGCCGTCGACCCGCCCGGCTTCGACGCCGAGCTCGGCCAGGGCGTCGATCAGAGCCCCTTCGAGCTTGCGGACGTACGCGACGACGTCGCGCTGGCCCGCCTTCCACGGCGGCAGCGTGACGATCGGGTAGCCGACCAGCTGGCCCGGTCCGTGATACGTGACGTCGCCGCCGCGGTCGGCGTGCACGAGCTCCGCGCCGACCGACGCAGGCGGCGTGAGCACGTGCTCGAGCGAGGCCCGCTTCCCGAGCGTGTAGACGTGCGGGTGCTCCAGCAGCAACAGGTAGTCGTCGGCCGCGTGCTCGAGCAGCGAACGCTGGAGGTCATCGGCCTCCTGATACGCGACCCGCCCGAGCCACCGCACCCGAAGCGTTCGGTGAACGGTCATGCGAGCTCGGGGTTCCAGTCGCGGGTCTCCAGCACGTGCTTCAGCTCGCGGAGGAACGCGGAGGCGTAGGCGCCGTCGACGGCGCGGTGGTCCCAGGCCAGGGCGAGGATCGCCACGGGATGGATCGCGACCGCGTCGTCGCCGTCGGGACCTTCGACCACCACGGGGCGCTTGGCCACACCGTCGGTCGAGAGGATCGCAACCTGGGGCTGGTTGATGATCGGCAGGGTCATGTAGGAGCCGAACGGTCCCGGGTTGGTGATCGTGAAGGTGCCACCGAGCACTTCGTCGGGCGACAGCTGCTTCGTGCGCGCGCGACGGGCGAGCTCGCGGATCTCGCGCGCGATCAACCGAAGCCGCTTGCCGTCGACATCGCGGATCACCGGCGCGATCAGACCGTGGAAGTCGAGATCGACCCCGATGCCGAGGTGCACGTCGTGGTGCACGACGAGCGTCTCGCCGTCGATGCTGGCGTTCACGTGCGGGAAGTCGTTGACCGTGTCACAGAATGCGCGCACGATGAACGGAAGGTACGTGAGCGAGAAACCCTCCCGTTCCTTCCACTCCGCCTGATGCGCCGCGCGCACGCGGTCGACGCGCTCGAAGTCGACCTCCACCGATGTGTACACGTGCGCGCTGGTCGCCTTCGACCGCACCATGTGCTCGGCGGTGCGCCGCCGGATGTTGTCGAACGGGATTCGCTCGTCACCGCGGCGCACGGCCGGCGCAGGCTCCGGAACGGCCGCAGGCGTTGCCGGGCCCGGCGCGCCGGTAGCCGGCGACGCGGCCAGCACGTCGCGTCGCGTGATGCGGCCACCTTCGCCCGTGCCCGTGATCGTGGACGGGTCGATGCCCCGCTCGGCGATCAGCCGGCGCACGACCGGAGACGTCACGACCCCGGCGCCGAGTTGGTGCACAACAGCAGGCGACGCAACCGCAGGGGGCGCAGCCACAGCCGGCGGAGGTGCGGCCGCAGCCGGCGGAGGTGCGGCCGTTGCCTCGGTCTTCGGCGGTGCAGGTGCCGCGGCCGCGGGCTCCGGCTCGGGGGCGGTGGCCTTCGCCAGCGGAGGCGGCTCGGGCGCGGGCGTCTCGGCCGGCGACGCGGCTGCGCTCGCTTCCGGCGACGCGGCCGTTGTCGCTCCCGCAGGCGCGGGCGTTGTCGCTCCCGCAGGCGCGGGCGTTGTCGCTCCCGCAGGCGCTTCGTCGGAGAGCACCGCGAGCCTCGCGCCGACATCGACGGTATCGCCCTCGGGCACGAGGATCTCGGTGAGAAATCCGGCACCCGGTGCCGGCACCTCGGAGTCGACCTTGTCGGTCGACACCTCGAACAACGGCTCGTCGGCGTCGACGCGCTCCCCCACCTGCTTGAACCACCGCGTGATCGTGCCCTCGGTGACCGTCTCGCCCAACTGCGGCATGGTGATGTCCACTCGTACCTCCGGATGCTTCAGCCGTGGAGCCCGCGCCCGGTGAGCGCGAGCGCAGCTTCGCCGAACACCTCGCTCAACGTGGGATGCGGATGGATCAGCGCGCCGAGATCCGCCGCCGTCGCTTCCCAGTTGACCGCGAGATAGCCCTCGGCGAGCAGCTCGGTCGCCCACGGGCCGACCAGGTGGACGCCGAGGATTGGCCCATCGCGCTCGGCGACGATCTTCACGAGCCCCTCGGGTTCGCCGATGATCAGCGCGCGACCGTTGCCCACGAAATGATGCACCGAGGTGACGACGTCATGGCCGCGGTCACGCGCCGCCTGCTCCGTGAGACCTGCGAAGGCCACCTCGGGATGGCAATAGATCCCCCACGGCACCTTGTCGTAGTCGAT
>DASVIY010000126.1:0-9435 GCA_036386195.1 Acidimicrobiia bacterium
CGATCTCGTGACCTTCGCGGCGGGCGACCCTTCGGAGCATCGCCGGCGCGACTGGCCCGGGTTCGTGCAGCTCGGTCACCCGTTCTCGCCCGCGCGCGACCGCTTGTGGGTGCGGTTCCGGCGGCCACGGCTGCGGTTCGACACACCGGTCGACGTCGTGCACGCGCCCGACCTCGTCGTGCCCCCACCCGGCCGTGCCGGCCTCGTCGTGACCGTGCCCGACGTGCGGATCGTGGTCGATCCCGACGGTCTCGAACGGCACGAGGAACGGATGCTCCGGCACGGACTCGACATCGCGCGTGCCGAGGCGCGCACCATCATTGTGTGGTCCGAGTTCGCCCGCGCTGCCTTGCACGGTGCGGGTCTTCCGAACGAGCGGGTCGCGGTGGTGCCACCCGGCGGTTCGATGCTCGCGGGCGATGAGCGCACACCGGCTGAGGTCCGACTCCGCCGGGTCGGCGTGCGCCCGCCGTTCGTGCTCGTCTGCGGCAGGATCGGTCCCGAGATCGTCGAGATCGCCGCGGCGTACGGCCGGCTTCGCGCCGCGAACCCGGCGCTCCAAGTCGTGCTCGCCGGTGAGTGGGCCGGCGGCGCAGTGAGTCGCACGACCATCGAGCGCGACGGGGTGCGTGCGCTCGGGCCCGTCGACGATGCAACGCTCGACGCCCTCATGCGGCACGCGACCGCGCTGCTCGTGCCCGAGCGGGCCGCGACGTTTTCCTGGTCCGCGATCGAGGCACTGGCGCGCGGCTGCACGCCGGTGGTCGCGCGCTCCGGCGCACTGCCGGAGGTCGTGGCAGATGCCGGAATCGTCGTCGATCCGGGCGACGTCGACGGATGGGCGGCGGCGGTCCTCGAGTTGCTCGACACTGCCGGGGGCGAGCGCGCGACGCGGGCACGCGCCCGGGCGGCGACGTTCGACTGGACGAGCGCGGCGAAAGCCCACGCGGCGCTCTATGCCGACGCGGCCCAAGGCCGGCCATGAACGCTCTCGTCACCGGCGCGGGTGGCTTCGTCGGCCGCCACCTCGTCGCGCATCTACACGCAGGCGGCGACGAGGTGCGCACGTTCGATCGCGAGAGCACGCCGTCACTCGATGTCACCGATCCGGGCGCGGTCGAGGACGCCGTCACGTCGATCAAGCCCGACGTGATCTATCACCTTGCCGCGCTGAGCCACGTCGGTGAGTCGTGGGACGCGCCGGTACGAGTGTTACGCGTCAACATCGAAGGCACGTTGCACGTGCTCCGGGCCGCGCAGGCCGCCGGCGGCGCGCGGGTCGTGGTGATCGGCAGCGCCGACGAGTACGGCGCGGTCGACGAGCACGACCTCCCGCTGCGCGAGACCGCCCCGCTCCGGCCGCTCACGCCGTACGGTGTCAGCAAGGTGGCCGCTGACTACCTCGCGCTCCAGGCGTTCCTCGCCGAGGGGCTCGCCACGATCCGCGTCCGCGCGTTCAACCACATCGGGCCCGGCCAGGAACCGCGCTTCCTGCTGCCCGGGCTGGCGCAGCGCATCGCCGAGGCTGAACGCGATGGACGCGACGAGATCGTCGTCGGCAACCTCGACGCGATACGAGACTTCACCGACGTGCGCGACGTCGTCGCGGCGTACCGGCTCCTGGCCGAGCGGGGCGCGCCCGGCGAGGCCTACAACGTGTGTACCGGCCACGGGCTTGCCGTTTCCGAGATCGCGGCGCGCTTGCTGGCGCGGAGCGATCGGCCGTTGCGCCTGACGGTCGATCCCACGCTCGTCCGGGCCATTGAGGTGCCGCAACTCGTGGGCGACTGCACCAAGCTCCAGCGCGCAACCGGCTGGACCCGGGCGATCGATCTCGACGCGACGCTCGACGACGTGCTGGAGGAAGCCCGCGCTCGTGTTCGCGCGACCTGACGTCTAGAGCGAGTAGCCGGCGTGCTCCGCGTCACGGTGGAACATCTTGACCGTGTCGAGCGAGAACTCGTCGAGATCGCGCCCGAGCGTTGGGAGCTTGTTCAACAGGTCGTGCGTGACGGTGATGATGTGGCAGCCGATCGACGCCGCCTGCACGACGTTGAGCAGCTCGCGTGTGCTCGCCCAGATCAGCTCGAGGTTTGACGCGCCGGTCATCGCGGCGAGCGAGTCGCGCATGATCGGAATGGGGTCACGACCGGTGTCGGCGATCCGCCCGGCGAAGACCGAGATGAACGCGGGTGGGCCGCCGGCGAGCGTCGCGACGGTCCGCTCCACTTGTGCAACCGTCATCAGCGCGGTCACGTTGATCTTCACGCCCGCGCCGGCAAGGCGCTGTTGCAGCTCGGCGGAGCTGTCGCCGCGCGTGTTGCTGATGGGCACCTTCACGAACACGTTGTCGCCCCACGAGGCGATCTTGCGGGCCTGGTCCTCCATGTCGTCGAAGTCGTCGGAGAACACCTCGAAGGAGACCGGCCGGTCGGGGACGAGCTGAAGGAGGTCGAGCGCGAACGACTCGAAGTCGTCGATGCCTGCAGAGCGCATGAGGGTGGGATTCGTGGTGAACCCCTTGACCATCGGGTGGTCTCGAAGGTTGAGGATGCCGGCGCGATCGGCGCCATCGGCGAACAGCTTCACGCCATTGAGGTCGATTGCCATCAAGTGCACTCTTCCTCTCGTACGACTGCGTTGCTCGAAACGTGCTCGAGGATCCAGGCCACGGCATCAACGAGACTGGAAGCCGTGAGATCAGGGCTGATCGGCTGTGGTTCAGCGTAGCCGTGGTCCACGAACACGGTGCGGCATCCTGCCGCCTGACCAGCCGCGATGTCGCGCCAGCGGTCGCCCACCATCACGCTGCGGGCGAGGTCGATCCCGTGACGCCGGGCGGCGTCGACGAGCATGCCCGGCTTGGGTTTGCGGCACGTACACCCATCCGCGTCGTCGTGCGGGCACACGACGATGTCATCGAGTGGCAGCGCTGCCCGGAGCGTCTCGTTGTCGAGATCGACCGACCCGGCCTGCACCGACCCTCGGGCGATGTCGGGTTGGTTCGTGACGACGACGAGCAGGAGCCCGGCCTCGTGCAGCGCCGCGCACGCCTCCCGCACGCCCGGCAACAGCTCCAGCTCCTCGGGTGCCGCCGGCGGGTGCGGCACGCCGTCGACCACGAACGCGCGGTTGAGCACACCGTCACGATCCAGGAACACCGCGCTTCGCACGACCGCTAGCCCGTGAGCCGGCCGGCGCGGGCTTCAGGCAGCAGCGCCTCGATCGCGGCACGCAGCGCATCACGCGATCCGAGCTTGCACTCCCAGCCAAGCCCGCGAATGCGGTCGGTGTTGATACGCACGACCGGAACGTCACCCTTCCAGCCGCGAGGGCCTCCGGTGAACTCGTAGCGGACAGATGCAGGTTGGAGCGCGAGGCACTCGACGGCAAGGTCGGCGATCTCCTTGACCGTGATGTAGTCGCCGGTCGCGACGTTGTAGGCCTCGAACGGCTCGGTTGTGCGTCGGTGCGCGAGGAGGACGGCCTCGACCACGTCGAGCACATGGATGTAGGACTTGCTCTGTGTGCCGTCGCCCAGGATCTCGAGTCGTGTCGGATCGGCCAGGAGCTTGCGCACGAAGTCGAAACCTACGCCGTGGGTCTGGCGCGGACCCACGACGTTGCCGAAGCGGAACGCGCACCCGCTCAGGCCGAACATCGCGGTGTACGACGCGATCAACGCCTCGCCGGCGAGCTTGCTGGCGCCGTAGGTGGACGTCGGCACGAGCGGTCCATGGTCTTCGCGCACCTCGAGCTCGCCGAGATCACCGTAGACGCCGCTTCCCGACGCGTAGAGGATGCGCGGCGTCTCGCTGCGGCGCATCGCCTCGACGACGCCGCGTGTGAGTGCGGTGCCCTCGACGAAGTCGATGTCGGGGTTGCTCATCGCGGCGGCAATATCGGGGTTGGACGCGAGGTGGATGACGACGTGGTGGCCCTGCATCGCGGCCGCGAGGGTATCGATGTCGCCGGCATCGCCTTTGACGAGCGCGAAGCGCTTGTCGCCCAGGTGCGGCGCGAAATGCCACTCGCGTCCCGACGACAGGTTGTCGTACAACGTGACCGCTTCGGTGTCGGGCTCGGCGAGCAGGCGGTCGGTGAAGTGACTGCCGATGAATCCCGCGCCGCCGACGATGAACCATCGGGTGGACTGCATCGCTAGCGGACCGACTCCCACTTGGTGCCGTGCCGCGCGAGCTTCGGGTGCGTGACCAGCAGGTGCCAGACCACCGCGGCCAGACCTTCGGTATGCGGCGTGACGCGCTCGGGATGCAACGGAGGGATGACGACGCAGGCATCGGCAACCTCGGCTGTATACCCGCCGTCGCGTCCCACGATGCCGTAGATGCTCGCACCGAGGTCGCGGGCAAGCTCGAGCGCGTGGACAAGATTGACCGACACGTTCTTGTCGCGGTTGCCGCCACCGACCGAGAACACCAGCACCGCGTCGTCGGGTCCCAGGCGTGAGACTTCGAGCCAGCCCGCGAACGCGTTGTCCCAACCGTCGTCGTTGATGCGCGCGGTCAGCTCCGAGACGTTGTCGGTCGGGGTGTAGGCCTCGAAACCGGAGATCTTGCGGAAATCGTTGACGGCGTGGCTGGCATGACCGGCCGAGCCACCGACGCCGAGAATGAACAGGCGACCGCCGGCGTCGCGCGTCTCGGCGAGCCCGACCGCCATCGCGTCGAGCGCGTCACGATCGATCCGGCCGAGAATCTCGACCGTCTCGGCGAGGTACTCGTCGACGAACCCGTTGGAACCGGTCACGGCGCGCTCCGATCAAGGCGTGCCGAGAGCGCGTACAGCAAGAGCGTGAAGGTGAACGTCATGAATCCGAGGACCATGAGCAGCACTCCGGTAACGGCGCGGTAGCTCTCGTTTTCGATCGCGTCGGGCGGCAGCGACAGGCCGGATCGGAGATACGTGTAGACGAGGAAGCTCAGCAACACGATGCCGGCCACGAAGAGCAGCACGCTCGCGAGGACGGCGCGGTTGTACCGGAACCGGTGCATCCATTTCGCCCGCAACTCGCCGGTGGGGTCGTAGATGCACTGGGCGAGGATCCCGAGGTACACGCTCTGGAGCCCGAGCACCGCGAGCGCGACGCCCGCGAGGCTCCAGTGCAAGGAGAACGTGATCGGCCCGAGCGTGATCGCCCCCACCGTGAGCGGCAGCGTGAGCAGTAACCCGGCCAGGAGCAGCACCACGCCCGGCTTGAACACGAAGAAGTCGGCGCCGTACACGAACATCGCACGCAAGTTGATCCACGCGGCCTGCCACGGAGAGAACCAGCCGAGCCGGCGATGGTGGCTGACACGACCCTCGCGGTCCTTGAGGAAGCGCACCGGCACCTCGGCGGTACGCAACTTCATGTGCACCGACTTCAGCACCATCTCCGACGCGTACTCCCACGACTGCGAGCGCAGTTGCATGCGCTCGAGCGCCTCGCGTGTGATGCCCCGCATCCCGCAATGGATGTCGGAGAACTTGCTCGAGTACAGACGGTTGAGGATCCACGTGGTGACCGGCGTACCCAGGTAGCGGTGCAGACCCGGCATCGAACCGGGCTCGATGTACCCCTTGAAGCGCGTTCCCATCACGAACTCGAAGCCGGCGTGGAACTGTTCGACGAACCCCGCGAGCTCCCGAAAGTCGTAGGTGCAATCGGCGTCGCCCATCACCACGTACTCACCTCGGATGAACGGCAACGCGTCGATGTACGCGCGACCCAACCCCCGCTTCGGCGTCTTCAGCACCCGCGCGCCCTTCGACACCGCGATCTCGGCCGTGCGGTCGGTGGAGCTGTCGACGATCAGGATCTCACCCCGGATACCGGCGCGGTCGAGGCCCTCCCGGCACCAGTCGACGAAGTCGCCGATCGTCAGCTCCTCATCGAGCGCGGGCACCACGATCGAGAGCTCCGGTTGCGCGACGTCATCGGCCGGAACGAGCAGCTCGACGTCATGGACGCCGTTTGCGGCCGCAACCGGACGCGGCGCGACAACCTCGAGCGGCTCCTCCGTTGCGCGTACCACCGGCACTCCGAATCTCGCGTTGTCGTTCGGCACGGCCATACAGCCCGGGGGTCGTGCCCGGAAGACCTGAAACCGAACGCAAGGCTAATCACCGCCCCCGCAACACACACGACCGGGACGTTGCGCGCGGAGATTGCGAGAGCGTCCGCAAGCCTGGCGACCGCTGCGGCGTTCTGCACGGGCAGCGCCATTTATGCCCTATCATCTCGGTATGAGCATTTCCGTACCAGAACGTCGCAAGTCCACACACCCCCGCCGGCGGGCAATCGTCAGCCTTCTGAGCGCCGTCATCGTTGCCTCGGCAACGTTCTCGGCCTGTACCCCCGACCCGGGCACAACTTCCGTCCCGTCGGCCCCGGCCGCGGGCACGGCCATCCCTGTCCAGGTCGCAACCTGGTGCAATCCGGTCGTGAATTCGTGTCAATCGGCCCACATCTTCTGGAACACATCGGTGTCCGCGATCAACCAGACGGTCAAGGTCAACGCCATCGGACCGGCGACCTACTTCCCGATCGCATGGAACGAGGGCTACCTCGGGGTGCTGACGAATGGGAACTCGGTCAGCGGGAGCACCGGATCGACGGCGGTGTTCAGCATCGCGGGCGACGGCGTCACGGTCGCGCCGGTGAACGGGCTACCGAACCCGAACTGCACCGGCGGCTTCGATGGCAGCCCCGGCGTCAGTTGCCACGTCCCGCTCCCGGCACCGATCCTGGTGGGCAACGTGTACACGTACCGCGTCACGCCCCAGGCGGACGGCTTCATCCGCGGCGAAGTGGTCCCCACGACCGGCGGACCGATCACGATCGCGCTCATCCACCCCGCGCCGGGCACGCCCGCGAGCTTCAATCGCGTGTACAACTTCATCGAGTCCTTCGGCGCACCGGTGGGGGCCGGCGCCCTCGTACCGAAGAGCACGATCGATTTCGGTCAGCCAGAAGCTACCGCGAACATCGGCTACGTCGATCGCCTGCTCGGAGCGTGCGCCACCGCCTCGAACAACGGTACCTGGGGTCTGGTGCTCTCGATGGGTGGAAGCGGCTGCGGGTTCTGACCGACCCGGCCTGATCGAGACCCCTCAGGCCTTCTCGCGCCCGGCAAGGAAGGCCTCCAGGTCGGCCAAACCGGTCGGCGATCCGGCCTCGTAGAAGCGCTGACTCACCTCGTAGCCCGCGAGCTGCCCTTCGAGGCTCAACGCGTGAAACACGTCCGCGAGGTCGACCACTGCGCCGGGCGGGACGCGTGCGGGGACAACATCTCGCGCCAGCAGTGACAGGCCATAGTCGACGTAGCGCATTGTGGGATCAGGATCGTGCTTGTCGTAGCGCGTCACACGCCCTTCGGCGTAGGCCGCGTTGCTTGCGTCCCATCGGTCGTCGTTGCGAAGGACCGTCATGAGCGCGGGGGCGCCGCATTCCTCGAACGCGGTCCATACCGGTCGCACATCGATCGGCAGGTACGAGTCCCCGTAGAGCACGGCAAACTGCTCGTCGAGCAGTGCGGCGTCGAATGCGACCCGCAGCGCCCCGGCGGTGCCGCGCAGGTGCTCGCCTTCGTCGGCATAGGCGACGTCGAGGCGGAAGCGAGCGCCGTCACCGACAACGTCGCGCAGCATTGCGCCCTGATGGCCGATGCAGAACACGACGCGGTCGAAACCCTGGTGCGCAACCAGCGCGAGCTGGTGCTCCACGAACGGCGCACCCGCCACCGGCAGTAGCGCCTTGGGTGCCTCGTCGGTCAGCGGTCGCATGCGCGTGCCGAGGCCACCCGCGAGAATCACGCACTGCATCGCCGGTGTTCGCCTAGTCCCGCAAGATCACGGACGAACCGTCGTGCGCGAACGAGAAGCGGACTTCGCGCAGGCCCGAATCGGCCAGCGCCTTGCGCAGCAGCGGAGCGTCCTCGGCGTAGAGCAGCAGGAACCCTCCCGCACCCGCGCCCACGAGCTTGCCCCCGACCGCGCCGTTGGCACGCGCGAGCTCGTACCAGTCGTCGATCGCGGGATTGCTGATGCCCTCGGTGCGTTTGCGTTTCAGCTCCCAGTGCTCGTGCATGAGCTCGGCGAACCGGGCGGTGTCGCCCGCGAGCAGCGCGTCGCGCGTGTCGAAGCCGATCCGCTTGATGTCGTGGAGATTGTCGATCATGGCCTCGTCGCCCTGGTCCGACCGTTGCTTCTGATCACGAAGCACGCGGTCGGCCTCGCGTGAGTACCCGGTGAAGAACATCAGCAGATGATCTTCGAGATCGTGGAGCGTCTTGTCGCTGATCGTGAGCGGCGAGATGGCCACCGAGCCGTCGGGCGCGAACTCGAAGCACGCGAGCCCGCCGAACGCGGCGATGAACTGGTCTTGCTTCCCAACCGGGCGCTCGAGCATGTCGATCTCGATGTGGCACGCCTCCTCGGCGAGCGCGGCGGCGGTGACCTGCTCGCGCTTCTCCGCGTAGATGGCCCGCAGCAGCCCGACGCTGAACGCGCCCGACGAGCCGAGACCCGTGCCCGATGGGATGTCGGCCAGGCTGACGATCTCGATCCCGGGCTTGACGCCGTGCATCTCGAGCGCGCAGCGCACGATCGGGTGCTCCACGTCGTCGATCGACTGCGCCCGCTCGAGCGCGGAGTACTTGATGAAGAAGTCGTCGGTGAACGTGCGGTTGATGCCGATGTAGATGTACTTCGTGATCGCGGCGGCCACGAGGAAGCCGCCGTGGCGCTCGTAGTACGAAGGCAGGTCGGTGCCTCCGCCGCCGAACGAGATGCGCAGTGGCGTGCGGGTGATGATCATGCGATGCCTCGAACCGTCGAGTGGCCGGTGACAGACTCGAACCCTGCTCGGAAGATAGCCTGAGCGCACCGTCGCGACACCGAATCACGCCCGTCCTGCCGCCGCGCCATGAGGTTCTGATGACAGCCACGCTCCCCGATGCGCCGCCGCCCTCGGCGCCGCGCCCCGGTGCACGTGAGGCGCTGGCATCGTTCCTGCACCGCACCGCGATGGATACCCGCGACGATCGTGTCGTCGCGGGTATCCGCGATCTGGTGCCGCAGGCCGACTCGATCCTCGACGTCGGCTGCTCCGGCGGCCGCCTGGCCGTGCGGATCGCCGCTGCGCTCGGCGCGACCGACGTGCGCGGCGCCGACGTGCAGCTCCAGCCCGACGCGCTGATCCCGGTCAGCGTGTACGACGGGTCGCACCTGCCATTCCCCGATCGCGAGTTCGATCTCGTCACCATCATCGACGTGTTGCATCACGCCGACGATCCCCTCGCCGTCGTGCGCGAGTCGCTGCGCGTCTTGAAACCGGGCGGCCGCATCGTCGTGAAAGATCACCTGCGGCTCGGCACCTGGAGCAAATGGGTGTTGCTCGGGATGGACACCGCTTCCAACTTCGGCGTGCAC
>DASVIY010000127.1:0-2169 GCA_036386195.1 Acidimicrobiia bacterium
GGCGTGCACGTGCGCACAGCGGGCCGGTACCTCTCCCCGGCGGAGTGGACCAACCTCGTCGCCGGCGCGGGTGGTCACATCGAGACGATGGTCTGGCCGTTCCAGGTGCACGACCTGCCGTGGCGGCTCGTTGCGCGCAACGAGTATCACCTGCTCTTGCGCGTCCGGGCGGCATGAACGCCGCACGGGCGGACGCACCGCCGGCATCGTTCGGTGAGCAGTACCACCTCACCCCCGTCGACCGGTTCGGTGTCTGGCTGTCGGCCCAGCGGCTGCGACGCGAAGTGCCCACGTTCACCGGCGCACGCGTCGGGGATTTCGGATGCGGCTACGACGCGGCGTTCGTCCGCACGGTTCTCGACGAGATCGACAGCGCGCTGCTCATCGACGTGTCGATCGCCGATGACCTCAAGGCCCATCCCAAGGTCCGCGCGATCGAAGGTCCCTTGCCCGAGAGCCTGGTCGATGTCGAGAGTGGCTCGCTCGACATCGTCATGTGCACCTCGGTGCTCGAGCACCTGCGACGACCGCTCGACACGATCCGCGAGTTCCACCGGCTGCTCGCGCCCGGCGGCACCTGTCTGATCAACGTGCCCAACTGGCTCGGCAAGCGTCTTCTGGAGCTCTCGGCGTTCCGGCTCGGCCTGAGCCCCGCCGACAGCATCGACGACCACAAGCGCTATTACGACCCGCGTGACCTGTGGCCGCTGTTGGTCGACGCCGGCTTCCGGCCCCGCAACATCCGCTGCTTCCGCCACAAGTTCGGGCTCAACACCTTCGCGGCGTGCCGCGTCGACACGGCATGAGCGACGGCACGATCCAGCTGGATCCTCTCGACGCGACGGAGCCCGCCGACACGGGACGGAGCGCAACGACGGAGACGCACGCCGACCCGCTCACCGACACGTGGATCGACCGGGCCATCGGCGGGCGTTCGGAACGCAAGCTCGTTCTCAGCCTGATCGGCTTCGCGATCGTGCTGCGCGCGTTGTTGTTCGGGTTCGGTTACACCGAGGTCCAACTGGCTCCGAACGCACCCGACGGTCAGTCGAGGAACGTGAGCGTCACGAGGGCCGGCATCCGCGATGCGTACGGCAAGTTCCGTTTCGCGGATCCGGGCTGGTACCTCGACATCGCCGACAACGGCTACGAGGATCGCAAGTACACCGACCATCCGCAGGCCAACTGGGGCTTCTTCCCGGGCTGGCCCATGCTGATCGCCGCCGGCTCGTTCCTCGTCGGCGGCAAGAGCCTGCTGGCGGCCCTGCTGCTCGCGAGCATCTGCTCGTTGGTCGCGATCCCACTGCTGTATCGATTGTTGCGGCTCGACTGGTCGCCGGGCATCGCGTTCGGCACGATCATCGCACTCCTGGCCTGGCTCGATGCCTACGCGTTCATGTGGCCGGGTAACGAGTCGCTCTACCTGCTCCTGCTCGTCGGGGCCGTGTATGCCGCGCGGCGGGAGCGATGGTGGATCGCGGGCGCCGTCGGTGGCTTGGCTGCGATCACGCGGCCCTTCGGCATGCTACTGCTGCCGATTCTCGGCATCATCTTGCTGAAGCAGTTGCACGCGCGGCACGGCCGGCTCTGGGCGCGGGCCACGCTGCTCAGCCGCCACGCATTGAACGCCTACGCGGCACTGCTCCTCGTGCCGGCCGCGTTCGGCGCGTATCTGCTGTACATGCGATCACTCACGGGCAACGCGCTCGCGTACTTCGACATGCAGCGGGAGGGATGGGGCCAGCACACGCAATTACCGTTCCAGTCGGTGTGGGACTGGATGCACGACCCGGTGCTGACATCGAATACCGGGTGGGAGTTCCTCGCGCTGTCGATAGGTTTGGGAGCCGCGATCATCGGCCTGTGCGGCTACGCGATCGCGAAGCGCCGCGAGCTGCCCTTCCCGATCGAGTACTGGGTCTTCATCGGCCTCAACATGCTCGTGATCGTGTCGCGCGACAACGTGGGCGGCGTGGGCCGGTACATGGGCGTGGTCTTCCCGCTGTTCGCGCTGTTCGTGATCGCGACCATCCGCCGGCCGGTGCTGCAGGTGAGCCTCGTGCTCGCCTCTCTGATGTTCCAGGTCTTCCTCTTCGCCAATTTCTTCGTCGGTCACGCCTGGGCGACGTGACGAATGTCAGCCGAGGGAGACCTCGGAATGATCCCCGA
>DASVIY010000128.1:0-9307 GCA_036386195.1 Acidimicrobiia bacterium
CATCAAAGGCGTGAGCGTCGCGGCGATGGTGCCGTCACTCACGGCTGTCGATGCCCGGGGCGTACCCATCACCCCCGGTCTGCTGTACGGCGATGCTCGGGGCCGTACCACGTCGACCGGCAATCCGGTCGAGAGCGGTGAGCTGCTCGCGTTCCTCCGGTGGACGCTGCGCGAGGCACCCGATGCGCACGGGTACTGGCCCGCGCAGACCGTCGCCAACTACGCGCTCGCGGGCGAGCCGGTGCTCGACACGTCGACCGCGACGACCGCGACGCCGTTGTTCGACTGGACGGATTGGGATCCGCAGCTCGCAGCCGACATCGGTGTGCGCGTCGACCAACTGCCGCGGCTGGTGCCGACCGGCTTCGAGTGTGGCCGGGTCGGCGGTCCTGACGGGCCGGCACTCGGGTCGGGATGTATCGACGCGCTGGCCGAGCAACTGGTCGCGGGCGCCGACGATGACGGTGACGTGCTCGTGATTCTCGGCACCACGCTCATCGTGTGGGCCGTCTCCCCGCGCAGCGACGAGGTGCCCGGACTCTTCACGATCCCGCACACCGCAGCCGGCAAGTACCTCGTCGGCGGACCGAGCAACGCGGGCGGCCTGTTCTGCAACTGGGCCGCGCACCTGTTTGCCGACGCACCCGCTCCGCCCGACCCGCACTCGGTGCCCGTGTGGGCGCCGTACCCGCGCGGCGAGCGGGTGCCGTTCCACGATCCTGATCGACGTGCCGCGCTGGCCGATCTCAACCTGCTGCACGACGCGGCCGCGCTGCGGCGTTCGGTCTTCGAGGCATCGGGCTTCGTCGCGCGTCGCATGATCGACGCTGCCGACGTGCAGCCGCGTCGGATCGTCGCCACCGGCGGTGGGACGCGGGTCGACGAGTGGGTGCAAGCGCTGGCCGACTGCACGGGCTTGCCGGTCGACTGTGTTGCCGTGCCGGAAGGTGGTGCGCTCGGCTCGGCGTGGCTGGCGCGTATCGCGGCCGGGCTCGAGGAGCCGTTGGCAATGATCGACGGCCGGCGATGGGCACGTGTGGGCAGGCGCGTCGAGCCCGACTCGGCGTGGGCCGGGCCGGTGGCCGAGCGCTACGAACGGTTCTTGCAGGTCGCGAAGTGACCGGATGGGAGCGCCGAGTGGGATGCGCCCCTACAATCTGACACATTCGTCAGTTTTCGCCCGGGCGGGGAGCACGGTGGCCGCAATCGATCAGCCGGACTCGGATCCATACGACTCGTTCGATCCGATGGCGCAGTTCATCGAAGGTGTCGCGGGCAACGTGCGCGATCCGTATCCCAGGTTCCGAAAGAAGCGCCCGGAAGCGCCGGTCGAGTGCGCATTCCAGATGAACTTCGCGGAGGAAGAGGTCGAGGCGTGGACCGCGCACACCTACCACACGGTCTCCGCGATCCTGCGTGACAACACCGATTTTTGCTCGGGCGCCATCCGCGAGCTGTTGACCGTCGTGATGGGCCCGTATCCGCTCGTCGGCATGGACGAGCCGGAGCACAAACGGCTGCGTTCCCTTGTTGCCCTGGCGTTTCGCCAGAAGACGTTGCAGCACTGGGACACCGAGCTCATCGTGCCGGTCATCGACGAGTACATCGACCGCTTCGCCGCGCGCGGCCGGGCCGAGCTCGTGCGCGAGTTCACGTATCGGTACCCGGTGCACGTGATCGCGGCGATTCTCGGTCTGCCGGCCGGCGACTACCCGTTCTTCCACCAGCGCGCGATCGCACTGCTCAACGTCGCCGCCAAGCCCGATGCCGGGATCGCGGCGTCGCTCGAGCTCCGTGACTACTTCGCCGAGATCGTCGAACAGCGGCGACGTGTTCCCGAATCGGATCTGATCAGCGAGCTGGTGCGCGCCAGGCTCGACGGTGAGCAGCTCGGCGACGAGGAGATCTTCTCCTTCCTCCGCCTCCTGCTTCCCGCGGGCGCGGAGACCACGTATCGCGCGACCGGCAACTTCCTGTTCGCGCTGCTCACCCACCCCGACCAGCTCGACGCGCTGCGCGCCGACCGGTCGCTGATGACACAGGCAATCGAAGAGTCGCTGCGGTGGGAGTCGCCGCTGCTGCTCACCATGCGGAGCGCGGCGAGCGATACCGAGGTCGCCGGCGTCACGGTGCCCACGGGCGGCGAGGTGCACGCCAACGTCGGTTCGGCCAACCACGACGAGACCCGCTGGGAACGCGCCGAGGAGTTCGACATCTTCCGCGATCCGATACCCCACATCGCGTTCGGGGTCGGCCCGCACATGTGCCTCGGCATGCACCTGGCGCGCATGGAGATGGCCTCGGCAGTCAACCGGCTGCTCGACCGCTGCCCCAACCTGCGCCCTGATCCCGACCTGTGGGGCCGCGACGACGTGCACATCCACGGCGAGAACTTCCGCTCACCCGTCGCCCTGCCCGTGCTCTTCGACCCGTCCGAGTAGCGCGGCACACAAGTCCCCGAAACACGTTTGTGCAAATGTGGTTCCTATAGGACCCCGTATTGCACAAACGCCGGCGGTTCAGGCGGTGAGGCCGTACAGGCGGACGGCGTTGGCGCCCAGCAGCTTGTCGATCATGTCGTCGCCGAGCATCTTGGCGTGACGGCGGGCCTCCTCGACGGTGCCGGGAAAGTCGCTGTCCCAGTGTGGGTAGTCGGACGCGAAGACGATGCTGTCGCCACCGAGGTGCTCCACGTACGTCTCGAGCAGCTGCTCTTCACACTCGAAGGAGAAGTAGCACTGGCCCCGCTCGATGAGCTCGCGCGGATCGCTCTTCATCGCCGGTAACAGGTCGGGCTTCTTCTCGAAGTGCTCGTGCACCCGGTACACGAAGTACGGGACCCACCCGATGCCCGACTCCAGGAACGCGACCCGCAGCGTCGGGAAACGGTCGAGCACGCCGCCCATCGCCAGCGCGGTGAACGCCACCATCTGATCGACGGGAAAGCTCAGCGCGTGCACCTGCGCATAGTTCGAGAAGCGGTCGGCGGCGGGGAGCGGCAGGTTCATGCCCGGCGCGCTGTGCACACCGAGCGCGACATCGGCATCCGCGGCCGCTTCGAAGAACGGGAGGAACACCGGGTCATCAAGATTGCGCTCACCGACGACCGGCGGGATCGTTACCGCCACCGCGCCCTTGTGCACGGCGCGTTGCAACTCGGCGATCGACAGCTCGACATCCTGGAGCGGCACGATCGCGACGGTCTTCAGCCGGGTTGCATCGTGCGCGCACAGATCGTCGAGCATCCAGTCGTTGTACGCCTCGGCGACCTCCGCCGCGAGGCCCGCGTCGCCGTAGCTGGTGAGCCCGATCGTGAAGCTGCCGTAGAGCACTTGGATGTCGATGCCCTCGGAGTCCATGTCGCGTAGGCGGACGGCGACGTCGCCGGCGCCTTCGACCGCCGCCGGATTCGTCGCGGTGTCGATCGGCGCGCCGCGCCCGGGGCCCGCCTGCACCGGGTACGCCTTGCCGTCGACCGAGAGCACGGTCGTGCCGCCAGACTCGACGAAGCCCAACCAGCCCGGCCGGCGCTCGTTGAGCGCGCGCCACGCGCTCGCGTTCTCGTACACGTGCGCGTCGGCATCGACAATTGGCGTGGCCATGTACGTGCCTCTCCGCTCCACTTCGCTCGGTTCGAGTCATCGTCGTTGGGCGGCTGCCGCGGCGTCAAGGAGCCGCCGATGCACAGCACCGAGCGTCGGCGGCCCACGTCCGACCGCCTCGGCTAACGTTCGTCACGCAGTCGCCGGGCCGGGGCCCGCGACGCTGGAGGTTTGCCGTGGCGTTGCAGATCAAGATCGACCGTGAGGCGTGCATGGGCTCGGGCAACTGCTCGTTCTGGGCGCCCGATGTCTTCGACCTCGATGACGACGGCATTGCGATCGTGCTCGATCCTGACGCCGCGCCCGAGGAAAAGATTCTGCTCGCGGCCCAGGGCTGTCCCACCCAGGCGATCTGCGTCCTGAAGGACGGCGAAAAGATCTCCTGAATGGCGTCTGGTAACGCGTAGATCATGGCTCCTGCTTCGCGCGCCATTGCGATTGATTCGCGCTTCAACGGGCCGCCTGGATCGGCGAACGGCGGGTACGCGTGCGGGGTGGCCGCACGCGCGTTGACCGATGGTCCGGCGGACGTGAGGCTGCGCCGTCCTCCGCCGCTCGGTGTTGCCATGGACCTGGTCGAGACCGACGCCGGTGTCGAGCTCCGGCACGATGGCCAGGTCGTCGCGTCAGCCATTGAGTGGGACGGTGTGATCGAGCTCCCGGCTCCGCCGAGCCGGTCTTCTCTCGACGGCGCGGTGCATGACTTCGATCTTGACGGGTACGCCCGCGGTCACCCGTTCGATCGGTGTTTCACGTGCGGGCCTGCCCGCACCGAGGGTGACGGGCTCCGAATCTTTCCGGGAGCCATCAAAGACTCGCGGATGGTCGCGTGGCGGTGGACACCGTCGCCGTCCACCGCAGGCGACGACGGGCTCGTCGAGCCGCTGGTCCTTTGGGCTGCGCTCGACTGTCCCAGCGGCCTGTGCTGGATCAACGCTCCCGACGGGATGTCGAGCGGTCCTGCCGTCCTCGGGCGGCTGGCCGTCCGTATCGATCGCCGGCCTGAGGTCGGCGAAGCGTTGGTCGTCGGCGGGTGGCAGACGGGCGCCGACGGGCGCAAGCTCTTCGCCGGCTCAGCGGTGTGGGCCGCCGATGGTGAGGTGCTCGCGTCGGGCGCGGCAACCTGGGTCGTGCTCGACCCCCAGCAGGCAGAGGCATTCGGCGTGCGGGCTTGAGCGGTGCGGTCGCTACGGTTCGGTAACTCGGCCCGGTCGCGACCACGCTGGATCTGACGCCGGCGGCGACGTGCGCGACCATCGAGCACCCCAAGGAGCGCTCACCCCATGCCCATCGGCATCACCGAAGAGCACGAAGCGCTGCACCAGGCGGTGCGGGGCTGGGCCGACCGGCATTGCCCGCCGGACGTGCCGCGCGCGCTCCTCGACGCCGACACGGAAGAGCGTCCGCTGTTCTGGGCCGACCTCGTCGCCCAGGGCTGGGCGAGCATTCACATCGACGAGGAGCACGGCGGCGAGGGGTACGGGCTGCCCGAGCTGATCGTCGCGCTGGAAGAGCTGGGTCGTGCCGCGGCGCCGGGTCCGTTCGCCGCGACCACGCTCGCGGCGGTCGTGCTCGAAGCCGCGGGCAAGGAAGTTGCCGCGGAGCTGCTCCCCGATCTCGCGAGCGGAGCGGTTGTCGGCGCCGTCGCGCTCGAGGGCGCGCTCGATGCCGAGGAAGCAGAACACGGTCTGCGCGTGCGCGGCACGCTTCGTCCCGTGCTGTCGGGTCACCTCGCCCAGCTGCTCGTCGCGCCGGCAGGGGCCGGCTGGTGCGTGCTGCGCGTAGGCGAGTTCACCGCCACGGAGCTGGCGAGCACCGACCTCACCCGCCGCGTCGCGGAGGTGACCGTCGACGGCGTGCTCGTGCCGAGTAGTCGTGTGCTGCCCGAGTTGACGATGCTCGAAGTGCAGCACCTCGCGGCGGTCGTGTTCTCGGCCGAAGCGGTCGGCGGCGCCCAATGGTGTGTCGACACCGCGGCCGCGTACGCGAAGGACCGTCATCAGTTCGGCCGCCCGATCGGCCAGTTCCAGGGGGTCAAGCACCGCTGCGCCAACATGCTCGCTCGCACCGAGCTCGCCCGGGCCGCGGTGTGGGATGCGGCACGAGCCGCAGACGACGCCGAGGGCGGGCCGTTCACCGCGGCGGCCGCGGCGGCACTTGCGATCGACGCGTTCGTCGAGTGCGCGAAGGACTGCGTGCAGATCCTCGGGGGGATCGGGTTCACCTGGGAACACGACGCGCACATCTACCTCCGCCGCGCCACCGCGATTCGCGCCCTCCTCGGCAGCCAGGCGTCGTGGCGCGTGCGCGCGGCCCGCCACGCGCTCGCGGGTGCCCGCCGGCGCCTCACCGTCGACCTCCCACCCGAGGCCGAGGCGCATCGCGAGGAGCTGCGCGAGCTGCTCGAGGACATCAGCGGTCTCGATCCTGCCGAGCAGCGCGTGCGCATCGCCGACGCCGGCTACGTCTCACCGCAGTGGCCGAAGCCGTGGGGACGGGACGCGGGCGCGCTCGAGCAACTCGTGATCAACGAGGAATTCCGCCGGGCGAAGATCGCGCAGCCCGCGATCACGGTCGGGGCATGGGCGCTCCCGCCCCTGATGGTCTACGGCACGACCGAGCAACAGGAGCGCTGGATCCCGCCGACGTTGCGGGGCGAGATCGAGTGGTGCCAGCTCTTCAGTGAGCCGGGTGCGGGGTCCGACCTCGCGTCGCTCACCACGAGAGCCGAGCGGGTCGAGGGCGGCTGGAAGGTCACAGGTCAGAAGGTGTGGACGTCGATGGCGAAGACGGCCGCGTGGGGGATCCTCCTCGCCCGCACCGACGCGGATGCGCCGAAGCATCAGGGCATCAGCTTCTTCATGCTCGACATGAAGACCGAAGGCATCGAGGTGCGCCCGTTGCGCGAGCTCACGGGCCAGGCGATGTTCAACGAGGTGTTCTTCGACGACGTGTTCGTGCCCGACGACTGCCTGGTCGGTCAGGAGCACGACGGTTGGCGCGCCACCCGCACCTCACTTGCCAACGAGCGGGTGTTCATGGGCAGCGGCGGCACGACCGGCCCGGCGCTCAGAAACGTGCTCGCGCTCGTGCGCACGTCGGGCCGCGACGATGATCCACTCACGCTCTCGACCGTCGGCGGGCTCGTTGCGAGCGAGTACGGACTCGCAGTGCTCGGGTTCCGGCTCACGTTGAGCGCGCTCGCGGGTGCCGACCCGAGTGGCTCCGAGGCGGCGGTGCGCAAGCTCCTGGGCGTCGAACATGATCAGGCGGTGCAGGAGGTCGGGCTGGAGCTCGCCGGCGGCGAAGGTGCCGTGAGCGACGGCGACGCGGCGGCGTGGGTCTACCAGTTCCTCTTCAACCGCTGTCTCACGATTGCGGGCGGCACCAGCGAGGTGCAGCGCAACATCATCGGGGAACGCGTCTTGGGGCTGCCTCGCGACCCCTGAGCTACGGGAGCGGCACCACTTCACCGGGGTAGATGCGGTCGGGGTTGCCGCTACGCAGCCCGGGACGCGCGGCCGTGACCAGCTCGACCCAGTAGGTCGCGATCTCCCGGTCGGTCAGCTCGCTCGCGCTTCGACCGGTCGAGCGCGCGACTTCCGCGGCCGCAATCGTCCACAGGTTGTCGCCGGCGACGACGACATGACGCTGCACCGGCGCGTCGGCAGGTGGCGTCGGACTCGGAGCCGGGCTCGGCGGATCGAGATCCGATGACCGTGCCGGCTGCGCGGGCGATGACGGTGATGTGGTCGGCGCGGGCGGAAACGACTCGAGGACGTGCGCGCGCCCGCTACGCACGCGGGGAGACGTCGTGGACGTCGTGGGCGGGGGAGCGGCGTGCGCGACCCCGGCGCCACTCGCGACCACGGTCGTCATGAGCGAGACGGCCAGCGCACCATCGACCACGCGGCGAATCGCGGGCAAGGTGCACCAACCGAGCGCGTTGATGACGCGCGTCGCTCGGACGGCGCGCGCGACGCCGTACAGCGCCGTCGTCGCGAGGAGCCAGCACAACCCGCCGAGCGCGACGACGCGTAGGGTCGCGGCGAGGACGTCAGCCGGCGGCGACTGGCGAACCCACACGGCGAGGTGGGCGAACGGGACCGAGAACCCGTCGGCGTGGCCGAGGCGGACAAGGGCGACCAGCCCGGCCGTCTCGGCAACGAGCAGCAGTGCTGTCGGCGCCAGATTCCGGACGGTTCGCATCTGATGCAACTTAGATGGCCTGAGGAAGCCTCAGCAAGTTGTGAAGTAGTCACAAGTTGTACACGGGGCGGGCACGGCAGTCCAGTGCGTGAACGCGGCGAAGTTTGACGAAGGTCACCCGGCGCGAGACCCCTCAGTGATACGTTCCGCGCCGCCGTCGGATAGTGGGGGTTCAGCGCATGCTTGGTTCGGCACTCGACATCTTTTCGAAAGCTGGTGGCGCGTATCTCTCGCGCTGGTCGCACGTCGTGGTGGGAATCACCTGGATCGGACTGCTCTACTACTTCAACTTCGTGCAGGTCCCCGCGTTCGCCGAGATGGAAGCCGCAGCGCGCAACAACACGATCGACAAGCTCGCCTCGCGTGCGCTGTGGTGGTTCCGCTGGGCCGCAGTCGCTACCGTCCTGACGGGCCTGCTGATCCTGTCGTTCACGCGATCGTCGATCAACGGTGGTGAGGTCAAGGCCGAGCTGATGAACGTGGATTATTGGCGGAGTCAGGATGGCACGGCGATCCTTGCCGGCATCCTGCTCGGGCTGACGATGTTCCTCAACGTGTGGGGCGTCATCTGGCCCAAGCAGAAGATCGTGATCGCGAACGCGCGCAACGTCCAGGCGGGCGGCGAGGCCAATCCCGCCGCGGCCGCAGAGGGTCGCAAGGCGTTGGTGGCGTCGAGGATGAACATGATCTTCTCGCTGCCGTTGCTCGTGTTCATGGTCGGCGCTTCACACTTCCCGTATAAGGATGTCAACGCGTCCGCCGGCAACCGCTGGACGTTCTGGATCGTGTGGATCGTCCTGTGGGCGTTTCTCGAGGCCAACGCGCTCGGCCTGCTCGGAGGCGTCAAACCCGGTGGGCTGCGTTTGATCTACGACACCCATCAGAATGCGCTCATCGCCGGCTTCGTGTACGCCGCGCTCGCGTTGGCCGTCTACGCGGTGGCGCTCGCCGCGTAGCCACGACAATATCTCGAAGAGCTACAAGCCGATCGCCGTCGCGACGCGCGCGCGGTGCTCGGCCGCCGTACCGAACAGCGCAGCATTCGAGGTCACGCGTCGCACCCACAGGTGCATGTCGTGCTCCCAGGTGTAGCCGATGCCGCCGTGCACCTGGATGCCCTCCTTGGCGATGCGCGCCTGCGCGTCGCCGGCCGCGGCCTTGGCCATCGACGTGGCGATTGATCGGCGCTCGTCGTCTTCGGCGATCGTGAGCGCGGCGAAATAGCCCGTCGCCCGGGCCCGTTCGAGCAGGATCGCCATGTCGGCGAACTTGTGCTTGATCGCCTGGAACGAACCGATCGGCACGCCGAATTGTTCGCGCTGCTTCGCGTATTCGAGTGTGATGTCGAAGATCGACTGCGCGGTGCCGACCATCTCGAGCGCGAGGGCAACGGTTGCCTGCTCGAGCGCGCGACGCAGCGCGGGCGCGGCCGGCGCGTCGGGATCGCCGAGCACGCGGTCCTTGGGGACGCGCACGCCGTTGAGGTCGATGTGGGC
>DASVIY010000129.1:0-2721 GCA_036386195.1 Acidimicrobiia bacterium
GCGTGTTCAACGTCGTGACCTCGGAAGACCGGGCCGCGGTTGGCGAAGTGCTCATCAGCGACCCGCGTGTCGACATGATCAGCTTCACCGGCTCCACCGCGACCGGCCGGCGCATCATGGCGACGGGTTCCGAGACGCTGAAGAAGGTCTTTCTGGAGCTCGGCGGCAAGTCCGCCAACATCATCCTCGACGACGCCGATCTCGGTGCCAACATGCCGGCGGGATCGATGATGTGCACGCACGGCGGTCAGGGATGCGCGATCACGACGCGCATGTTGTTGCCGGCGTCGCGTTACGACGAGGGTGTCGAGATGCTCGAGGCCGCGTTCAAGGCGTTTCCCTACGGCGACCCGACCGATCCCGGCAACATGATGGGTCCGCTCATCAATGCGCGGCAGCGCGATCGCGTGCTCGGCTACATCGAGCAGGGCAAGAGCGAAGGCGCACGGCTGGTGGTCGGCGGCGGCCGTCCGGCGCAGTTCGACAAGGGCTATTTCGTGGAGCCCACGCTGTTCGTCGATGTCGATCCCGACTCGACGATCGCGCAGGAGGAGATCTTCGGACCCGTGCTCTCGGTGCTGAAGTTCGACGGCGATGCCGATGCCGTTCGGATCGCGAACAACTCCGCCTATGGCCTGTCGGGTGCGGTCACGAGCGCATCGCTCGATCGGGCCATGGCGGTCGCCCGACAGATCCGCACCGGGACGATCTCGGTCAACGGCGGCATGTGGTTCGGCCCCGATTCGCCATTTGGCGGCTACCGCCAGAGCGGCAACGGGCGCGAGCACGGCGTCGAGGGCTTCGGGGAGTACCTCGAGACCAAGACGATCGGCCTCCCTCCACCCGCATAGCCGCTCCAAACGGGCCCGAAGCCACTGAAGTTCACCCCTCGGCGGTGCCGATACAGGGGAGACGACTGATCCGGAGCCGGCAGAGCGCGCCCGAGACACAGGTAGCAGGGGAAGCTGATGATCGAGCAAGTGGCAGGAACTGCGCCATGCACGGAAGCGCGCGTGCGCGCGATGGGCACCGACGTGTACGTGATAGCGGTGGACGGTCCGCGCGACCTTTCGGCGTGGGTAGCGGAGCGGCTCGAGCGGCTCGAATCACGCTGGAGCAGATTCCGGCCGTCGAGTGAGCTGTGTCAGCTCAACGCCGCGGCCGGGCATCCGATCGTCGTCTCGCGCTCGACCTATGAGGTCGTCGCACGCGCCGTCGACGCGTGGCGCTGGACCGCCGGGCGCTACGACCCGTCCGTGTTGTCGGCCCTCGTGGCCTCGGGATACGACCGCGACTTCGACGACGTCGATCCCGTGGGCGACGGGCCGCCGCCGAAGCCGGTCCCGGCACCGGGGTGCGCGGGAATCGGACTCGATCCGATGACGCGGTCGATTCGGCTGCCGCTGGGCGTCGGGCTCGACCTCGGCGGCATCGGCAAGGGCTACGCCGCCGACCTGCTCGCGACCGAGACGGTCGCTGCAGGCGCACTCGGTGCGCTCGTCAACCTGGGCGGCGATGTGCGAGCGGCGGGCGCGCTACCGTCAGACGGCTGGATCGTCGACGTGGAAGACCCCCTTGACGCGGGCCTGGGTCAGCTCGCGGTGACCGAAGGCGGGATCGCCACCAGCACCAGCCTGCGGCGTACCTGGTCACGCGGCGACGAGCAGCTCCATCATCTCGTCGACCCGACAACCGGGAAGCCGGCGACGACCGGCCTCGTGTCGGTCACGGTGATCGCGGGAGAGTGCTGGCGGGCCGAGGTGCTCGCCAAGGCGGCGTTCGTCGCGGGTCCGGTCGCCGGCCGCAAGATCATCAACGAGGCCGGCGCGAGCGGGCTGTTCCTGCACGACGACGGGCACATCGACGAGCTGGCTCGCTTGGACGCTTTCCGCCCGTAAATTCGTAGCGCTTGGCTGATCGGCTTCCGCGCCGTCACGCCGGTCGCCGTTGCCGTCCTGCTCGTGCTCCGCCTCTTCTCATTGCGCGGCGCGCCTGGCGTACGATCGAGCGGTCGAGCCGCGCCGAAAGGAATGGGTCATGGCCGCGAAGACGAGCTACCCGCAGACGTTTGCGTCACTCGAGGAGGAGCGGCTCCACCGGAAGGTGCGGCTGGCGGCGGCGTTCCGCCTGTTCGGCCGGTTCGGCTTCGACGAGGGAATCGCCGGCCACATCACCGCGCGGGATCCTGAGCACCTCGATCATTTCTGGGTGAACCCGTTCGGGATGAACTTCAGCCATATCCGGGTAAGCGATCTCATCCTGGTCAACCACCGCGGTGAGGTGGTCGAAGGCAACGCGGAGGTCAACACCGCCGCGTTCGTGATCCACGGCCAGGTCCACGCCGCCCGACCCGACGTCATTGCCGCGGCGCACGCGCATTCGATCTACGGAAAGTCATGGTCATCGCTCGGCAGGCTGCTCGATCCGATCACGCAGGACGTGTGCTCGTTCTACGGCGATCACGCGCTGTTCGACGACTACACCGGCGTGGTGCTCGACATCGAGGAGGGGAAGCGCCTCGCACACGCGCTTGGCGACAACAAGGCCGCGATCCTGCGTAACCACGGGCTCCTCACCGTCGGGCACTCCGTCGACGAGGCGGCGTGGTGGTTCATCACGATGGAACGTTCGTGTCAGGCGCAACTGCTCGCCGAAGCCGCGGGCACGCCCGTGCTCATCGATCCCGACATGGCGAAGTTCACGGCTTCGCAAGTGGGCTCG
>DASVIY010000130.1:0-14564 GCA_036386195.1 Acidimicrobiia bacterium
GGCTCCGAGCTTTTGGCGCGCGGCCCGATAGGCTCCCGCGACCAAAAGGAAAGGCGAACGGCGTGCGGATATCGGTCACGGTCAACGACACGGTGCGCACCGACGACGTCGAGCCGCGCTTGTTGCTGGGCCAGTATCTGCGCGAGGCCGTCGGGCTGACCGGCACGAAGATCGGTTGTGACACGTCGTCGTGCGGCGCCTGCACCGTGTTGCTCGACGGCGAGTCCGTGAAGTCGTGCACGATGCTCGCGGTCCAGGCCGACGGCACGAGCGTCACCACCATCGAAGGCCTGGCCGGCGACGGCGGGTTCCATCCCGTGCAGGCGGCCTTTCAGGAGCATCACGGGCTGCAGTGCGGGTTCTGCACCGCGGGCATGGTGATGGCGGCGGTGTCGCTGCTCGACGAGGTCCCCAACCCCACCGAGCGCGACGTGCGCCTCGGGCTCGAAGGCAACCTTTGCCGCTGCACCGGCTACCACAACATCGTGCAGGCGGTGCTGGCCGCGGCCGGCGGAGCAACGCCGTGATCCCGGCGCCGTTCGACTACGTGCGGGCGGAGACGGCCGACGAGGCGCTCGGCGCGCTCGCCGAGCACGGCGACGACGCGAAGCTGCTCGCCGGCGGGATGTCGTTGCTGCCGCTGATGAAGCTGCGCTTCGCCACGCCGTCCGTGCTCGTCGACATCGGGCGGCTGCGTGAATTGTCATACGTCCGCGACGGTGGCGACCACATCGCGATCGGCGCGTCGACGCGGCACTGCGACCTCGAAAACAGTCCGTTGCTGGCCGAGCAATGCGACGCGATCCGGGCGGTCGCCGGCGAGGTGGGCGACAACCAGGTACGCCACCGCGGCACGATCGGGGGCTCGGTCGCGCACGGCGATCCGGCCTCCGACCTCCCGGCCGTACTGCTGGCACTCGACGCGACGTTCATCGCACGAGGTTCGGCGGGCGAGCGAGCCATTGCCGCTGCCGACTTCTTCGACGGCTTTCTGGAAACCGCGCTGCGGCCCGACGAGCTGCTCGCCGAGATTCGCGTGCCGAAGCTGGCCGCGGCGCGGAGCTCCTATCAGAAGTTCAACCGGCGGGCCCAGGACTGGGCCATCGTCGGCGCGGTCGCGGTGCGTCCCGACAACGCCGGGGCTCGCGTCGCGCTGGTCAACATGGCCACCACGCCGGTGCGCGCCGGCGCCGTCGAAGCCGCGCTCGCCGATGGCGCGACGATCGCCGACGCGGCGCAGCACGCCGCCGACGGCACCGACCCGCCGAGCGACCTCAACGCCACGCCCGAGTTCCGCGAACATCTCGCCCGTGTGCTCGTGCGCCGGGCATTGGAGGCAGCATCCTGACCGTCGCCGGCGTTGTCTTGGCAGCAGGCCGGGGGTCCCGCGCCGGCGGCGAGACCCCGAAGCCTGTCCTGGTGCTCGCGGGGCGGCCGCTGGGGGAGTGGGCCCTCGAAGCGGCGCGGGCGAGTGGCGCGCACCCCGTGGTGCTCGTCGTCGGCCATCAAGGCCCGCGCGTGCGGCGCGTCGCCCCCGAGGGCGTGATGATCGTCGAAGCACGCAGCTGGCGGCGCGGGCTCGCGCACAGTCTTCGTGCGGGTCTGCGTGCGCTCGACGGCTGGTTCGAAGTGACGGCGGTCTGTGTCGGTCTGGCCGACCAGCCGCTCGTCGGTGCCGACGCGTACCGGCGGCTCGTCGCCGCGCACGCGGAAGGTGCTGCACTCGCAGTCGCAACGTACGACGGCGTTCGCGGCAACCCGGTGCTCATCGCCCGCAGCCTCTGGCCCGAAGCCATGGCGCTCGAAGGCGACGAAGGCGGGCGTGTACTCATGCGCAACCATCCCGTCGTCGAAGTGGATTGCTCAGGCACGGGCAGCCCGTTCGACGTCGACACGCTCGACGACCTCGCCGCGATTCAGGAAGCGTTCGGGCGCTGATGAAGATCGAGGACCAGTTCCGCGTGCTAGTGCCGGTCGACGATGCCTGGCGGTTGCTGCTCGATATCGAACGGATCGCACCCTGCCTCCCCGGCGCGCAGCTCCAAGAGGTCGAGGGCGACGAGTACCGCGGCGTGGTCAAGGTGAAGGTCGGTCCGATCACGGCCCAGTACAAAGGCACGGCGCATCTGGAGCAGGTGGATGACGCCGCGCACACTGCAGTGCTCCGCGCCATCGGCCGCGACACGCGCGGCCAGGGCAACGCGTCGGCCGCGATCAAGCTGGCGATGCGGGCCGATGGCGACGCAACGGTCGTAAGCATCGACACCGACCTCACCATCACCGGCAAGGTCGCCCAGTTCGGCCGAGGCGTGCTCGCCGACGTGTCCGCGAAACTACTGGCCCAGTTCGTCGACAACCTCGAACGCGACGTGCTCGCAGGGGACGCACCGAGCGAAGACGCACCGCGCGAAGACGAGACAACCGCGTACGAGGCGACGGCCCCGGTGATGACGGATGCACCGCTCTCGGGCAACGGCGCGGTCGTCGGAGCCGTGCGCCGCATCGAGTCGGCCGAGGCGGAGCCCGTCGACCTGTTGCATACGGCGGGCCTCCCCGTCGCGCGCCGGCTCCTGCCCCTCCTCGGCGCCGCGCTGCTGCTCTGGCTCCTCTTCCGCCGCCGCCGCCGCAAGCGCCGCGCCCGCTAACCCACTTCGTTCTTGCGTCGAGAATTGTCATGACATGTTGGTTTGCGACGCAAGAACGCGGGATGAGCCCGCGACCCGGCATCCGCGTCTCGGTGGATGTCCGCTTATAGGATCGAACTCATGTTCGATTCGGCCGGGCCGGTGCTCGGCATCGACCCCGGGGTCTCGCGCTGCGGGTACGGCGCGGTGCGGCGCGACGGCGCCCACGGCGAAGCGCTCGCGTACGGCGTGATTCGCACCGCACCGTCGGATGCGCTCCCCGACCGGCTCGCGTTGCTCGAGCGCGAGCTGGAGGTGCTGGTCCGCGAGCTGCGGCCGAGCGTCATGGCGGTCGAACGGGTGTTGTTCCAGGCGAATGTGCGCACCGCCATGTCGGTGGGCCAGGCGAGCGGGCTCGCGCTCACCGTCGCGGCGCGTGCCGGCGTGCCCGTCATCCACTACAGCCCCAACGAGGTGAAGCATTCGATCGTCGGCTACGGCGCGGCCGACAAGGCCCAGGTGCAGCAGATGGTCACGCGCCTGCTGCGCCTCGACGCGCCGCCGAGCCCGCCCGACGCCGCCGACGCGCTCGCGCTCGCGCTCTGCCACCTCTGGGGCGCGCCGCTCCGGGCCGCTGTCGACAGCACGACCGCCGGCCCGGCGACGGGCGACCGGGGGAGCACGACCGGTCTGGCCCGCGCCGTCGCGGCAGCGTTGACGCGTGAGGACGGCCCGTGATCGGGTCGGTGCGAGGCACCGTCCTCGAGCGTTCGGCCACCGGCGAGGCGCTCGTCGAGGTCGGGGGCGTCGGGTACCGCGTGCTCGTGCCGCTCGGCGCGGTACCGGTGCTCCAGCAGGGGGAGAACGCGTTTCTCTTCACCCACTTACACGTCCGTGACGATGCGATGGTGCTGTACGGCTTCCCGACCCGCGATGAGCGCGACACGTTCGAGATCCTGATCGGCGCCAGTGGCGTCGGGCCGAAGCTTGGCCTCGCGATCCTCTCCGTGCACTCGCCGGGCGCGCTGCGGCGCGCGCTCGTTGACGACGATCTCGACGCGTTCACGTTGGTGCCGGGTGTCGGCAAACGCACCGCGCAGAAGCTGCTCGTCGACCTGAAGGCCCGCCTCGAGGTGCCCGACCTCGACCTGGTCGAAGCGCCCACGAAGACGCCGTCGCCGCGGGCCGAGGTGCGTGCCGCGCTCGACGGTTTGGGCTACTCGCCCGACGAGCTGCGCACGGTCCTGGCGCAGCTTCCCGACGACGGGTCGGTTGAGGAGCTCTTGCGTGACGCGCTCAAGCTCCTGTCGGTGGGTGCCAGATGAGCCGCGAGGAGCTGTTGCGCGCGAGCGCCGACCCGGTCGAGGAAGCGGAAGAGACCACGCTGCGGCCGCGGCGCCTCGACGAGTTCGTCGGCCAGGAGCGCCTCAAGGAGCATCTGGAGATCCTGATCGGCGCGGCGAAGCAACGCCGTCAAGCCGTCGACCATCTCCTCTTTGCGGGGCCGCCGGGTCTCGGCAAGACGAGCCTCGCCGGAATCGTCGCCGCGGAGCTCGAGGTCAGTCTGCGGGTCACGAGCGGTCCGGCGCTCGAACGCGCCGGTGACGTCGCCGCGATCCTGACCAATCTCGACGACGGCGACGTGCTCTTCATCGACGAGATCCATCGCCTGCCCCGCTCGGTCGAGGAGGTCCTCTATCCGGCAATGGAGGATTTCCAGCTCGACATCGTGATCGGCAAGGGTCCGTCGGCCCGCTCGATCCGTCTCGACCTCCCGCGTTTCACGCTGGTGGGCGCGACGACGCGAACCGGGCTCATCACCGGGCCGCTACGCGACCGTTTCGGGTTCGTGGCGCGCCTCGATTACTACACGCCTTCCGATCTCGTCGCGATCCTCGAGCGCGCGGCGCGCATTTTGGGTGTGCCGCTCGACGCGAAGGGCGCGGGTGAGATCGCGCGGCGGGCGCGAGGCACTCCTCGAATCGCCAACCGTCTGCTGAAGCGGGTGCGCGACTACGCGGAGGTCCGTGGTGACGGCACCGTCAGCCGCGAGACGGCACGCGACGCGCTCACGCTCTTCGAGGTCGACGAGCGGGGCCTCGACAAGGTCGACCGCGCGATCCTGAGCGCGCTCTGCCAGACGTTCGCCGGCCAGGCGGTGGGTCTCAACACGCTGGCCGTTGCGATCGGCGAGGAGCCCGAGACGGTGGAAGACGTCTACGAGCCCTACCTGCTCAAAGAGGGCTTCCTGCAGCGCACACCCCGCGGGCGTGTCGCGACTGCCGCGGCATACGGGCACCTCGACCTCTCGGCGCCCGCGGGGAGTGGTGCAGGCGGGCCCAACCTGTTCGAGGGGTGAACGAGGCTGCGCAAGCGTCGCGATAACATCGCGCCGCGTTTCTGTTCCCGATCGAAGGTCGCAGTTGGCCGCCCTCATCCCGCTCGCTGTTCTTGTCGTCGCGTTCTTTGTCCTCATCGTGGTGCCGCAGCGGCGCCGAAACCAGGCTCGCCAGGCGTTGATGGCCAGCCTCGAGGCGGGGCAAGACGTCGTGACGGTCGGCGGCATCCACGGCACGATCCGTTCCCTGGGTGACACAACCTTGGAGCTCGAGATCGCCCCCGGCGTCGTCATCACGACGAGCCGCGGCGCGATCGGCCAGCGCGTGACGCCCACGCTCGAAGACGCAGGAGATGCCGGTGACACCGGCGACGGGCACGATGCGGTTGACGGCGACGACGCCGGTTCGCAGAGCTGAGCGCGCTCCATGCGGAGAAACGTCATCTATCTCGTCACCACGCTGGTTGTGGTCGCGGCTGGGGTGTTCGCAACGATCGCCACGCAGTCGACGCCGATCCTCGGGCTCGACCTGCGTGGCGGTATCTCGGTCGTGCTCGAGCCGCAAGGCCACCCACAGTCGGCATCGGTCGACCAGGCGGTCGACATCATTCGCAGCCGGGTCGACTCCCTCGGGGTCGCCGAGCCGGAGATCAGCCGGCAGGGCCCGTTCATCGTCATCGACCTGCCCGGGGTGAAGAACCGCGCGAAGGCGCAGCGGATCGTCGGCCGCACTGCCGAGCTCCGCTTCCGACCGGTGCTCGCGCAACTCCCGCCCAACATCAGCGACATCCCGACGACGACGAGCACCAAGCCGAAGTCGACAACGACGACGAAGTCGAAGGGCACGACAACGACCAAGCCGGGGGCCACGACCCCGACGACGGCGAAAGCCGGTGCCACCGGCTCGACGACCAAGCCGACCTCGACGACCAAGCCCGCCACCACGACGAGCACGGCGCCGAAGCTCACAGCGGAGCAGAGCAAGGCGGTCCAGGCAGTAATCGCGTCGTGCGACCCGGCCCAGATGGCGAAGATCCCCCAGGGGAGTCAGATTCTCATCCCGACCACGAAAGTCGAAAACGACAAACGCGACACGTGCGTTGTGCTTCCGATCCGCAATCAAGGCGGCGCCAAAGGGCCGCCGCAGCGGTTGTTCCTCGGCAAGACGGTGATGACCGGCAAGGACACGTCGGGCGCGAAGGCCCAGTTCCAATCGCCGGACTGGTCGGTGGTCCTCAACCTGAAGGGTTCGGGACACACCAAGTTCAACGCGCTCGCGGCTGCGTCGTTCCCGAAGGCCGCGCCGCAGAACTCGGTGGCAATCGTTCTCGACGGCGAGGTGCAGTCGTACCCGAAGTTCAACACCGCGACTTTCCCCGGCGACGTGAGCATCACCGGCAGCTTCACGCAAGGTGAGGCGAAGGACCTCGGCCGGTTGTTGCAGTACGGCGCGCTCCCGGTGCAGTTGAAGCAGCAGGCGGTGCAGAACGTCTCGCCGACTCTGGGCAGTGACAACCTGCGCGACGGCATCATCGCCGGCATCGTCGGCCTGCTGCTGGTCGCGCTCTACATGCTGCTGTACTACCGGCTGCTCGGGCTCGTCGTGATCGTGGGGCTGGGGGTGAGCGGCGCCGCGACCTGGGCGATCGTCACCGGCCTCTGCCACTCGGCCTTCAGCCTGACGCTCACCCTTGCCGGTGTGACCGGGCTCATCGTGTCGGTCGGTATCACCGTCGACTCGTACGTCGTGTATTTCGAGCGGTTGAAAGACGAGGTGCGCAGCGGCAAGACGGTGCGGTCGTCGGTCGACCGCGGGTTCACGCGTTCGTTCCGCACGATCGTCGCGGCCGACCTCGTCTCGCTGATCGGCGCGGGCACCTTGTACGCGCTCGCGGTCGGTTCAGTGAAGGGCTTCGCGTTCTTCCTCGGGCTCTCGACCCTGCTCGACCTCATCATCTCGTACTTCTTCATGCACCCGTTGGTGTCTTTGATGGCGCGCCGGCCCGGGCTGGTGCGCGCGCACGGCTTCGGTATCGCCGCGGGCCTCGACGTGAAGGACGCCACCCGATGAGCCCGCACCCCGACGGTCGCCGCCACCGTCTCGCGGACCTCTACCACGAGCGCACCAATTACCAGTTCATCGAACGGTCGTGGCGATGGGCCATCCTGTCGGGCACGTTGATCGTGATCGCGGTCGGATCGCTCTTGATCTCGGGGCTCAACCTCGGCATCGACTTCACCGGCGGCACCCAGTGGCAGTTCACGATGCAGAAAGGCTCGCCGTCGGTTGCCGACGTGCGCGTGGTCGTGGAGAAGCAGGGCGTCACCGATCCGAAGGTGCTCATCGTCGGCGGCACGCAGGTGCGGGTGCAGTCGAAGGACGTGTCGGCCGCCACGAAACAGAAGATTGTCGACGCGCTCGCACAATACGGTGGGGTCAAGCCGACGGCCGTGAGCATCAACTCGGTCGGGTCGACGTGGGGCAAGACCGTGAGCGGCAAGGCGCTCCAGGCGCTGGTCGCGTTCTTCATCCTGATCGCGATCTATCTGTCGTTGCGCTTCGAATGGAGGATGGCGCTCGCCGCGATCATCGCGGTGATCCACGACATCATCATCACCGTGGGCGTGTACGCGGTGACACAGTTCGAGGTCACGCCCGCGACCGTCGTCGCGTTCCTGACGATCCTCGGGTATTCGCTCTACGACACCGTCGTCGTGTTCGACAAGGTCGGCGACAACACGAAGCGCCTCGGCAGCGAACGCGGCGACACGTACTCGAAGATGGTCAACCGCTCCATGAACCAAGTGCTGATGCGTTCCATCAACACCTCGCTGGTCGCCTTGCTGCCGGTCGCGTCACTGCTCATCGTCGGCACGTGGCTGCTCGGCGCGGTTGCCCTGCGCGACTTCTCACTTGCCCTATTCGTCGGGCTGCTGACCGGTGCGTACTCGTCGATCTTTGTCGCGTCCCCGATTCTCGCCTGGCTGAAGGAACGTGAACCCAAGTACCGGGCGATGCGGGAGCGGGCCGTGCTCGAGCTCCAGCGCGCACCCGCGATGGCCGGCGTCTCAACAGGCGCGGGCACTGCGGGTCCCGCCGCTGAAGCGACCGAGCCCACAACCGGCACGCGTAGCGCTCCGGCACCCACGCCGCCGCCGGCACCGATCGCGCCCCGGCCGCGCCAGCAACGTCGTCGCAAACGTCGCTGAGATCCCTGCCGGCGGCGAGCCGGGCGCCGGTAGAATTGACCCATGAGTGCCGAGGTCAAGGCCGATCGCCGGTCGGTGCTGCCGTTGCCGTGGCGGCGGCACCACGTCGATGTCGAGATCGCCCCCCTCGTCGCGAAGTACCGCAAACGGCACAAGCGGGCCGACAGCGCCCTCGTCGAGCATGCGTTCGACGTCGCCCGCGACGCCCATTCCGAACAGGTGCGCCGCTCGGGTGAGCCGTATATCGCCCATCCGCTGGGCGTGGCGATGATCCTCGCCGACCTCGGCCTCGACGATGTCACCATCGCCGCCGCGCTCCTCCATGACGCCGTCGAGGACACGTCGCTCACCACATCGGATCTGGAAGGCGACTTCGGTATCGATGTCGCGACGATCGTCGACGGGGTCACCAAGCTCGACCGTTTGCAGTTCGACTCCAAGGAGGCGCAGCAGTCGGCCACGCTGCGCAAGATGCTCGTGGCGATGGCCAAAGACATCCGTGTGCTGCTCATCAAGCTCGCGGACCGGCTGCACAACATGCGCACGATCGCGTCACTCCCGGATGCCAAGCAGCGCCGAATCGCGCAGGAGACACTCGACATCTATGCGCCGCTCGCGCACCGACTCGGCATTGCCGACGTGAAGTGGCAGCTCGAGGATCTCGCGTTCGCGGTGTTGCATCCGAAGCGATACGCCGAGATCGAGCAGATGGTCGCGGCCCGTTCGCCGGAGCGTGCCGAGTACATCGAAGAGGTGCTCGAGACGATCGAGGCGCGACTCACAGAGCTCAACATCGAGGCCGAGGTGGGCGGCCGCCCGAAGCACTACTGGTCGATCTACGAGAAGATGGTGGTGCGGGGCAAGGAGTTCGAAGAGGTGACGGATCTCGTCGGCGTGCGCGTGGTCGTCGACTCGGTCAAGGACTGTTACGGCGCGCTCGGCTCGATTCACGCGCTGTGGACGCCGATGCAGGGCCGGTTCAAGGACTACATCGCGATGCCCAAGTTCAACCTGTACCAGTCGCTGCACACGACGGTGGTCGGGCCCGAGGGCAAGACGGTCGAGGTGCAGATCCGCACCAAGGAGATGCACCGGCGCGCGGAGTACGGCATCGCCGCGCACTGGGGCTACAAGGAGCACGAGTCGGCCGAGGAAGACCTGGTGTGGCTCCAGCGCATGGTCGACTGGCAACAGGAGACGTCGGACCCCACCGAGTTCATGGAGACGCTGAAAGTCGACCTCGAACAAGAAGAGGTCTTTGTCTTCACGCCCAAGGGCAAGGTGATCACGCTGCCGTCGGGTGCGACGCCGGTCGACTTCGCGTACGCGATTCACACCGAGGTGGGGCACCGTTGCATCGGGGCGCGGGCAAATGGCCGGCTCGTGCCGCTCGACTCCGCGCTCAATTCGGGCGACACCGTCGAGATCTTCACCAGCAAGGTCGAAGGTGCAGGGCCGAGTCGCGACTGGTTGCAGTTCGTGCAGACGCCGAAGGGGCGCAACAAGATCCGCCAGTGGTTCTCCCGTGAGCGGCGCGTCGACGCGATCGAGAACGGCCGCGAGGACCTGCAAAAGGCACTGCGCAAGGAGGGCCTACCGGTCCAGAGGATCGCGCAGTCGAAAGTGCTCACCAAGGTCGCCGAGGCGATGCACTACGGCGACCTCGACGCGCTCTACGTCGCCGTCGGGGAGGGCCACGTCTCGGCCAAGGCGGTCGCGCAGCGGGTCCATCGTGAGACGCGCGGCGGCGAAGAGCAGTTGCCGGTCACCGCGCAACGGCCGCCACGCCAACCGCGCGCGTTGCAGCACCGCACGGTGGGTGTGCACGTCGAGGGGCTCGACGACGTGCTGGTGCGGCTCTCGCGCTGCTGCACACCGGTGCCGGGCGACGAGATCATGGGGTTCGTCACCCGCGGCCGCGGCGTCTCGGTGCACCGCACCGACTGCGCGAACGCGGCGTCACTTGCGGCGCAGGCGCAGCGGCTGATCGAGGTCGAGTGGGACCACGACCAGCCCGGTTCCTATGTCGTGTCGGTCGAGGTCGAAGCGCTCGACCGTTCGCGGTTGCTGCGAGACGTGGCCCAGGTGCTGTCCGAGCACCACGTCAACATCCTGTCGTGTACGTCGACCGTCGCCAACGACCGCGTGGCGAAGTTCCGGTTCGACTTCGAGCTCGCCGATCCCGGCCACCTCGACTCGATCCTCATGGCCGTGAAGCGCGTCGACGCCGTCTACGACGCCTACCGCCTGCTCCCGGGCAAGGCGGCGGTCACGTAGGGATCGCGATCAGCGAGCTACGCGTACGATGTGCGGCCGATGCCGTTGGGCTGTCGTCGTGCCGAGCGCGGCCGCGCCGTGCGTCAGCAGACGTCCGCGGACCTGCAGGAACGCTGCCCGGGCGCGATGAGGTCGCCCGGTAGCATGCCGCGGTGCCGCCCGATCCGCTCGACGCGAAAGCCACTTTCCGCGCGCCGATCGGCACGCACGATGTGCTCCCACCTGCATCGGAGCGATGGATCACCGTGGTGCGGGCCTTCGCCGAGCGGTCCGCACGCTACGGCTATGGGCTGGTCGTCACGCCGATCTTCGAGCACCGCGAGGTGTTTTCGCGGGTCGGTGAGGCCACCGACGTCATCCGCAAGGAGATGTACGAGTTCGAGGACAAGGGCGGCCGCTCGATCGCGTTGCGGCCCGAGGGCACCGCGCCGGTCGTACGGGCGTACGTCGAGCATCACCCCACGCCGCCGTGGAAGGTCTGGTATCTCGCGCCCAACTTCCGCTACGAGCGGCCGCAAAAGGGGCGCTACCGCCAGCACTGGCAGCTCGGCGCCGAAGTGCTCGGGGCCGACGACCTCGACGTCGACGTAGAGGTCATCGCCCTCGCATACGGGCTCTTCCGCGAGTTGCAGATTCCCGTACGCCTGTTGCTCAACTCGATGGGGGAGCCGGCCGACCGGGTCGTGTACGTCGAACGATTGCGGGAGTACCTGCTCGCGCACGGCGACGCGCTCGGCGACGACTTTCGTCAGCGAGTCGTCGAGAACCCGTTGCGGCTCCTCGACTCGAAACGCGAAGACTGGCAGGACGTCATCGAGCGCGCGCCGCAGCTCACCGAGTACCTGAGTGACGACTCGCGCGCCCACTTCGAGGGCGTGCAGCGCGGCCTCGACGCGCTCGGCATCGGCTACGAGCTGGCGCCCCGGCTCGTACGCGGCTTCGACTACTACACGAGCACCACGTTCGAGCTCGCGAGCGATGCGCTCGATGCTGCGCAGAACGCGCTCGGCGGCGGCGGCCGCTACGACCAGCTGGCGCAGGACATGGGCGGCAAGCCGACACCCGGGATCGGCTTCGGCATCGGCATCGAGCGGCTCCTCCTCGCCGCCGACGCGGCAGGCGTGCTCACGATCGACGATCGCGACCGCCTCGACGCGTTCCTGATCGACGGGATCGGCGGTCCCGAAGCGGCCGCGATGCTCGAAGCGTTGCGCGCGTCGGGGCTGCGCGCCGATCGTGCGTACGGGGGCCGGTCGGTGAAGGCGCAATGGAAGGTGGCCGACCGTTCGGGTGCGGCGTACGGCGTGATGCTCGGTGCGGAAGAGGCGGCGCGCGATGCCGTCGCCGTCAAGGACTTGACGACCGGGGCGCAGGTGGACGTGCCGCGCGATCAGCTCGTGGGCTGGCTCCGGCTGCATTGCGAGGCTGCCGGATGATGCGCACGCATCTTGCCGGTGAGCTCCGCAGCGGCGACATCGGCGCCGGCGTCGTCGTCTGCGGTTGGGTGGCGAGCCGGCGCGACCACGGCGGCGTCGTATTCCTCGACGTGCGTGATGCGTCGGGCGTCGTGCAAGTGGTCGTGGATCCGGAGTCGGTTGGTGGCGCCGACGTCCACCACGTGCGCGCCGAGTACGTCGTGCGGGTCGATGGCCCGGTGCGAGAGCGGCCCGAGGGCACGGTCAACACGGACCTGCCGACGGGTGAGGTCGAGGTCGCTGCCGCGCGGCTCGAGGTGCTCAATACCGCCGAGCCGTCGCCCATCCCGATCGACGATCGAGTCGAGGCCGACGAGATGCTGCGCCTGCGGTACCGGTATCTCGACCTGCGCAGCGCCCGGCTCCAGCGGAACCTTCGCCTCCGCGCGCGGGTCAACGCCGCGCTGCGCGCCGCGCTCGACGCGCAGGGCTTTGTCGAGGTCGAGACGCCGATGCTGATCGCGTCGACACCCGAAGGGGCGCGCGACTTCGTGGTGCCCTCACGCTCGTCGCCGGGGCGCTTCTACGCGCTGCCCCAGAGCCCGCAGCTGTTCAAGCAGTTGCTGATGGTCGGTGGGCTCGACCGCTACTACCAGATCGCCCGTTGCCTGCGCGACGAAGACTTGCGTGCCGACCGGCAGTTCGAGTTCATGCAGCTCGACGCGGAGATGAGCTTCGCCGACGCCGACGATGTGATGGCGGTGATCGGGGCCGCGGTCACGAGCGCGAGCGAAGCGGTGACCGCTGAGCCTGCGCAGCCCGTCCCCAGCATGACGTGGCACGAGGCCCAGGCGCGCTACGGCACCGACAAGCCCGACGTGCGTTTCGGCCTCGAGCTCGTCGATGTCTGCGAGGTGCTCGAAGCCACGGAGTTCCGCGCCTTTCAGGCCGAGGCGGTGAAGGGAATCAGGGTCGCGGGGGAGGGCGAGCTCGGACGCGCCCGCCTCGACGCGCTCACGGATCGCGCCAAGGAGCTCGGCGCTGCCGGGCTCGTGTGGATGCGCGTGCGCGACGGGAGTGTCATCGATTCACCAGTCGCGAAGTTCCTTTCGGAAGCGGAACAGCTCGGACTCATCGACGCGCTCGGCGCGGAGCCCGGAGACCTGATGCTCTTCGTGGCCGGCGCGCGGCGACTCGTCGACCACGTGCTCGGCACACTCCGCGTCGATCTCGGGCGCCCGCCCGTTCACGAGGGCGGGCTGCATTTCGTGTGGGTCGTCGACTTCCCGCTGTTCGAGGGGCTCGACGGCGACGGCCGGCCGATTCCGGCGCATCACCCGTTCACGATGCCGCACCCCGACGACCTCGAGCTGTTGGCGAGCGCGCAGGGCGAGGAGCTGCTCAACGTGCGCTCGCTGGCCTATGACCTCGTGCTGAACGGGTGGGAGCTCGGGTCGGGCAGTGTGCGTATCCATCGGTCCGATGTGCAGCAGCAGGTGTTCTCGTTGCTCGGGATCACGGCGGATGACGCGCGGGCGCGCTTCGGGTTCTTGCTCGACGCGTTCAAGTACGGCGCGCCGCCGCACGCGGGCTTCGCGTTCGGGATCGACCGGCTCGTGGCGATCCTCGCGGGTGAGGACAACATTCGCGAGGTCATCGCGTTCCCCAAGACGCAATCCGGCGCGGATCCCTTGACCGGCGCGCCCACGCCGATCGATGCGAAGCAGCTGAAGGAGCTCGGCCTCAGCGTGTCACCGAAGCCGAAGTCGTAGGGCCCGGACGCCGCGTACCGGCGATGCTCGACGTCGACGGTTCAGCAGTAACCGACTGGCGAGAACGTCGCGGGCGTAGGACGTCCTGGGCTTCGGCATCACAGCCGAGGAGGCGGTATGCGACCCGATACGCGCATTTCGAAAGCTGCACGAACTGGTCGTCGAAGCACGCGGTTCGACGATTCCCGGCGACTCACCGCCGTTTGGTCTCATTGCCTCGATCACACCCCAGGAGTACGCGCCGGACGGCGTATTCGTTGACACGCCCGGCCAGAAACCTCAGATCGGCCCAACACCGCCCCCTGGCAGTCATACGATCGCCGCGAATGTCCAGTGATCTGTTCGCCGCCGCCGTCGAGGAGCGCCTCGAACGCCGAGCTCCGCTCGCGGCCCGGCTCCGGCCGCGCTCGCTGGACGAGGTCGTCGGCCAGCCCCATCTCCTCGGCCCCGATCGTCCGCTACGGGTGCTCATCGAAAATGACCGGCTCTCCTCGGTGATTCTCTGGGGACCTCCCGGCACCGGCAAGACCACGATCGCCCGACTCATCGCCGGAGAGACGGCCAAAGCGTTCGAGCCGCTGTCGGCAGTGAGCGCAGGAGTCAAGGACGTGCGCGAGATCGTGGAGCGCGCCCGCGCCCGGCTGGGTGAGCAGGGGCGCGGCACGATCCTGTTCCTCGACGAGGTGCACCGCTTCAACAAGACCCAGCAGGACGCGCTGCTGCCGCACGTCGAAGAAGGGTTGCTCGTGCTCATCGGCGCGACCACCGAGAACCCGTTCTTCTCGCTCACCGGGCCGCTGCTCTCGCGCTCGACGTTGTTCCGCCTCGAGGCGCTCGACGCGGCCGATCTGATCGTCGTCCTCCGACGCGCGCTCGAAGATCGCGACCGGGGTCTCGGCAAGGAACCGGTCGAGATCGACGACGACGC
>DASVIY010000131.1:0-8982 GCA_036386195.1 Acidimicrobiia bacterium
AGGTGTGTAGACGACGGGCGTCAGCGCCGCGGCAACGACCGCGGCCGCGGCAACCGATGGCGGCTCGGACAGCAGCAGGATCGGCGCGTCGATCCCGGCATCGCGGAGCCGCACACCTTCTTCGACCAGCGCGACACCCAGCCAGGCAGCACCGGCGTCGAGCGCGGCGCGTGCGACAGGCACCGCGCCGTGCCCGTAGCCGTCAGCCTTCACGACGGCGAGAAGCGCAGCGGGTTCGGCCGCGGCGCGCAGCGCGCCGACGTTGGCTCGAACGGCGTCGAGATCGATCTCGCTCCACACCGGCCGGAATGCTTCGGCCATCGGCCTAGGTGGTGGCTGCCAGGAAGCGGACGAGGTCACCGCGCGACACGACGGCGACGAGCGTGCCGTCATCGCCGACGACCGGCACGTGGGAGACGTCGCTCTCGTGCATGAGCGTCGCGAGCGTCTCGAGCGAGTCGGTGGCCTTCACTGTCTTGACCTCGGTGGTCATCACCTCGGCGACCGTCGCGCCCACGGCTTTCGACAGCTCGTCTTTGAACTTGTGCATCGACCCCGGGAGCACGATCTCCGCGTTGAGGAACGAGATGACCGTCGGCACGTGGAGCCTCGCCTCGGAGACGATGAGATCCTCGTCGCGCAGCAGGCCGACCAGCGAGCCGTCGTCCGCGACGACCGGTGCGGCGCCGATGTGGTGCTCCGCCAACACGTCGGCCGCGACCTCGACGGTCTGGTCGGGGCGGAGCGTGATGACCTCACTCGTCATCACTGCGCTCACCAGGGTCGTCGCCGGCATCAGGCCTCCCTCAATTCGCCTCGGTCGAGGGCCACAAGCGTACGGGGAATCGCCTCGACCAGGTCACTCGCGATCATTCCCGTCGGTCCGGCCGGTTCGATGAAATCGACCGCGCGTCCGTGCACCCAGGCGGCGGCGATCGCGGCTTCGAGCGCCGGCACACCGCGAGCGATGAACGCGCCGACGATGCCGGAGAGCACGTCACCCGTGCCCGCGGTCGCAAGCCACGGGCTGCCGGTGGGATTGAGCGCAGCGCGGCCGTCGGGCGCGGCGATGACCGTGGTGGCGCCCTTCAGCAGCACGACCGAGTCGGAGTCTTGCGCCGCGATGCGTGCGCTCTCGACGCGGTCGTCGCCGACGGGACGTCCGAACAGGCGCGCGAACTCCGCCTCGTGGGGGGTCAACACGGTGGCCTCGCTCTGTGCAGCGTGCCGCTCGTGGAGTGGACCGAGGTCACCGTGGAGCGCGTTGAGCCCGTCGGCATCGAGTACGAGCGGAACGGGCGCCGCAGCAACGAGATCGGCCACCGCTCGGCGCGTATGAAGGTCGCTGCCCAGGCCGGGACCGACGACGAGCGCACCGAAACGGTCGAGGCCTTGCAGCACGACCCCGGCCGCCGTCTCGTCGAGCGAGCCGCCGGGCGTCTCCGGCAACGCCTTGGTGATCACTTCGGTGCCCGATGCGCGCCCCGCCGCGTCAGTGCCGGGGAGGCCGCACCAGACGATGCCCGCGCCGGCGCGCAACGCCGCGTGGCTCACGAGCGTGGGGGCACCAATCATCCCGCCCGAGCCGCCGACCACCATGACACCGCCGACGGCCCACTTGTGGGTGTCGACCTCGCGTCTCGGCAACCAGGCGGCCACGTCGGCCGCTTCGGTCTCACCGAGCGCGGCCGCGCCGAGCTCGACGGCCAGCTCGATGCCGATGTCGACGATCTCGACGTCTCCCGCGTAGCTGCGTCCCGGCTGACACACGAGGCCGGGCTTCAGCGCGGCGAAGGTGACGGTGACGTCGGCGCGCACGGCCTCGGCGACGACCGCGCCGGTGCGGCCGTCGACTCCGGATGGGATGTCGACGGCGACGACCTTCACGCCGGACCGGCTGACGGCCGTCGCGACCCACGCCGCATCGTCGTCGAGCTTGCCCTGAAAGCCGGTGCCGAACATGGCGTCGACGAACACGGGTTGGCGCCCGAGCGCACGGGTGAACGCGGCGCGATCGATCCCGTCGAACAGCTTCATCACCTCGACCCGGACGCCCCACCCGGTCAGCACTCGCGACGCGACCAGGCCGTCGCCGCCGTTGTTGCCCTTGCCGCAGACGATCAGCGCCCGGGCGCCGTATGCGCCCCCGCTGATCCGCCGCACTGCTCGCGCGACCGCGTGACCGGCCCGTTCCATCAGCACGTCTTGGGGTGTACCGGCCTCGATCGTGCGGCGGTCGGACTCACTCATCTCTTCGGGGGTGAGCACGGGGCGCACGTCAGGCCCTCGAGGAGGCAACGGCGACGGCCATCGCCATCGGCCCGGTATGCGTCAGCGACAGATGCCAGCACCCGACGCCCCGGTCGTCGGCAAGCGTCGAAGCGCGGCCGTGCAACGCGAGCACGGGTGCTCCACTCGCTTGCCGTACGACTTCCACATCGCGCAGCTTGAACGCACCCAGCCCCACACCGAGCGCCTTCATGACTGCTTCCTTTGCGGCAAAGCGCGCTGCCAGGCGGGGAGCAGGGTCGCGGTGACGCGCCGCGTACTCGCGTTCCTCGGGGCTGAACAAACGTTCACCGAGCCGCGAACGGCGCTGCATCGCGAGACGGAAGCGGTCGATCTCCACGAGGTCGGTGCCCACGCCCACGATCATTGACTCGAGCGCCAGCGTTGCGCGAGCGCGTGCACCGGCAGTGTGAGCACGTCGACGACATCGAGCCGCCCGAGGACCGCTTCATCGAACTCGGGCTGGGTCTCGGTGACCGCGTCCTTGAGTGCCGCGTACCGGCCTCGGTACCCCTGGAGCACGGCCCGGAACGCGTCCGGCGCGAGATGGTCGCGGAAGCGCACGTGCAGCAGCGTCATCCCGATCGTCTGGTGACCTTTGACCTCAGGCACGATGATCAGCGTGCGCGCGTCGTGCGCGCCCCGCACGACGGTGATCTCGCGCTCCACCGCGGCGCGGTGCTTGGTACCCCGAAGTGTGGGGTCGGCCTCCGTGCGCGACGGCAGATCACGTGCGATGCCACCTCGGTCGACGACGTGGATCGTCGCGGCATCGCCCGCGACGTCGCCCGCGATGTGGTATCGGGTGAAACCCACGATCGCGTCGACCGCCGGATCGAGATCGACGAGCGTGCGCAGCGAGCGGTAGCTCAGACTGTCGCGCCCGATCCCCGTCTCCATGAGCTGGTGCACGAGCGGCACTTGCAGCAGGGTCTCGTCGGAGCGGGAAATACCGACCGTCACCGTCTTCGCCTGATGCTTGATCGCGTCGATGGGGCGCGTGAGCTCGTCGATGCCGGCGCTGAGCGCGGCCGTCAGATCCTCGAGCACCGCGCTCGGCGTGCCGATCTTGCCGTGCTCGAGCTGATACAGATCGAGCGGCGCGACGCCCAGCGCGTAACGCAGCAGTGACGTGATCCGCACCGCCGTGCCGGCCTCGAGATGTCCGTTGTACGTGCCGTCACGCAGCCCGGCGAGAAAACGGGTCATGGGAGCGTCGAGCTCGACCGACACTTCCGCGAGGGCGTCGTCGGGCCAGGCATTCTCGGAGATCGCGCCTTCGATCGCGGCGCGCGCTTCGCGGAGCGGGCGCGCCGAGGCATCGATCGCGAGCGCGGCCTCGTAGCCGAAGAGATGTCCGGCCATCGCGGCCAACACGAACGCGAGCATCGGGTGCGCCGGCGGCACCGCGATCGTCTCGAGCGCGGCGCCGAAGCGGTCGTTGCCCTCCGTCGCGATCACGAGCGGCGCAGCCCGGTGCGCCCGAAAGATCGCGACCTCTTTGGCGACGTCATCGGCATTTGAGCCGCTGAGCCCGGCCGCGCAGACGAGGATGAGTGGCTCGGACGACAGGTCGATGTGCTTCTTGTCTTCAGTGATGTCACACGCGATCGACTTGTAGCAGAGCTCGGACAGCTTGATGCGAAGCTCCTGCGCCGCGATGCGATTGCTGCCGTTCCCGACAACGGCCCAGTAGCGCCGTGACGGCGCGTGGCGGGCGGCGATCGCCGCGATCTCTTCGCGGTGGTCGACCACGAGCGCCATCGCGTCCGGCAGCTCGCGCATCGCGGTGAGCACCTCGTGCGCCCACAGGGCGTCGAGCACGCCGGCCTCGTCGGCGAGGGCCAGCGCCAACAACAGACCGGCCGCGATCTGCGCGTAGAACGCCTTGGTCGACGCGACGCTCATCTCCACATCGCGCCCGTCCGACGTGAACAGCACACCGTCGGCTTTGTCGACCAGGTCACTGTTGCGCCGGTTGACGATGCCGACAACCGCCGCACCGCGCGCCCGTGCCAAGTCGACCGTGCGGTTGGTATCGGTGGTGGTGCCGCTCTGGCTGATGGCCACGACGAGCGCGTCGGACATGTCGTCGCCGAGCCGGAAGCCCGAAAGCTCCGTCGCGGGCAGCGCTTCGACCGCGAACCGGCCGCGGGCCGCCGTGGAGAGCGCGGCCGCGAGGCTCTGGCCTGCGACTGCCGCAGTGCCCTGACCGATCACGAACACGCGTGTGATCTCGCCGGCACGCAACCGCGCCCGCAGCGACTCGGGCAGCGTCTCGCCGGCCAGACCGACCGAGAGCTGCCCGTCCCGTTCGAGAATCTTGCCTCGCAACGTCTTGCGGAACGACGCGGGCGCCTCGGTGATCTCCTTCAGCAAGAAGTGCGGAGCATCGCCGCGATCGATGTCGCGTGTCGTGATCTGCGCGCGCTGCAAGTCGGTCTCGAGCACCGGGAGCGGCGAGCCGTCGTACGCGAAGCGACGGATGCCGGCCGTCTCGCCGGCGTGCGCGGCGTCGAGCACGACGATCTGGCCGCGGGTCGCGCTCGCCCGGTCGGGATCACTCGGCGTCTCGCCGTCGAGGCGTAGGTACGTCGACGTCTCCTCGATGAGGCCGTACGGCTCGCTCGCCACGACGAACGCGTCGGGCGCGAACCCCACATACAGAGCCTGCCCGCTGCCCCGCAGTGCGAGCAGCAGCTCGTCGGGTTCAGCGCCCACGCTTGCCGCCACTGCGACCGATCCCTCGAGCGACGCGACGGTCGCACGAAACGCCTCGACCGTATCGAGTCGCCCGGCGAGCCGGCGCGACACGAGTGCCGGAATCACCTTGGCGTCCGTCGTGATCTCGGGCGCCACCCGGAGGTGGTCGGCCGCGAGCAGGTCGGCGTAGTTGTCGACGTCGCCATTGAGCGCACCAACGACATAGGGACCGTCGGAATTGTCGATCTCCGCACCGTCGAGCGGATGCGCGTTGGCTTCTGAGATCAGGCCGACGCTCGCCCACCGCGTATGACCCAGCACGGACAGGCGCGCCGAATCGGCAGCGACGGCGCGGTGCAACAGCGCGTCGTTGACGATCGCGGCGCGTAGCACTGCCGTGTTGTCGCCAAGCTCGCCGATCTCGGCCGCCGCCTTGTAGACGAAGCTCAGCGCGCCGCACGGGGTGCGGACCGAACCGGAGCCGAATAGCCGGTCAGCGCCGCGTGCGCGCACGAGCGCGTCGACCTCGGGTGCGTCGAGGTCGAGGCCGTGGTCGTGTACGAGCAGATGAAGACCGGCGGAGTCTCGACCCCGAACTTCGAGACGGTCGATCGCCGACAGCGCGATCTGCACTGCCGTGAACGCCTCCAGCGCAGCCGGGCTCGTGTCGCCGCCGGCGAGCGCGGCGACCGCGGCGGCGGTACGCAGGCGATCTCGGCGTGCCGACCACAGCGCATCCTTCAGGCGGAGCAGTGCCGCGTTGACCGTTTCCAGCTCTGCCGGCGGCGTCGCCGCGGGGTCGGCGTCGAGGTGGGCGTCGACCTGCTCGGTCGTAAGCGTGAGACCGTCGAGTCGCGACTCGATGGCGGCGAAGTGCTCTGGGTCGGCCAGCAGGGCGCGCACCCCTGGGGGGCCGTGCAATGCCGCGTCGACTGCGCGCGCGTGATCGCCGGCCTCGGTCAGCGCGTCGACGAGCGGCGTTTCGCCCGCGAGCGTCGCCGCGGCGGCATCGAGCCGGGTGACGAGCTCGGCGAGCGCCGGCGGCTCCCGGTCGCTTCGCCGCGTGAGGACAGCCACAATTCCGCACATACGAATGAAAGGTTACGACGTCGTCGGGCGGCCGTAGGCCAGCTCGACGGCGTCAACCAGGCGGGCCGCGACCTGATCCGCCTGCCCCGCAGACGCGGCTTCGACCATCACCCGCACCACGGGCTCGGTACCCGACGGCCGCACGAGCACCCGACCGTCGTCACCAAGCTCGGCGATGCCGGCGGCAACAGCGGTGTCGAGTGCCGCGGCATCGAGCGCCGCGCGATCGGCAACGCGCACGTTGCGCAGGACTTGGGGAAACGACTTCATCACGGCCGCGAGCTCCGAGAGCGGACGGCCCGTGCGGGCCATGGCATCGAGCAGCATGATCCCGGTCAGCGTGCCGTCACCGGTCGTGGCGTGGTCGGCGAAGATGATGTGTCCCGACTGCTCACCGCCGAGCGCGAGCCCGCGCTCGGCGAGCACACTGATCACGTGGCGGTCGCCGACGGGCGTCTCCACCACTTCGATGCCGCGGCCGGCGAGGGCGTGCCGGAGCCCGAGGTTGGACATGACCGTGACGACGACGGCATTGCCTCGCAGCGCGTCGCGCGAGGCAAGATCGATGGCAGCGATGCACAGCATGTGGTCGCCGTCGACGATGTCGCCGTGCTCGTCGATCGCGATCACGCGATCGGCGTCACCATCGAACGCAAGGCCGGCATGAGCGCCCGACGCGACGACCGCGGCCCGGAGTGATGACGGGTCGGTCGACCCACAGCCGGCGTTGATGTTGGTGCCGTCGGGCTCCACGTTGTGCACCTCGACATCGGCGCCGAGCCGGCGCAAAACCTCCGGCGCAGCTTCGAACGCCGCGCCGTGACCGCAGTCGAGCACCACGCGGAGCCCGTCGAGCGTTCGACCGGCGAGCGCGCCGACAAGGCCGGTGACGTACTCGTCACGCGCGCCCGGGAGAGCTCGTGCCGTGCCGACGCCCGTGCCGGAGTCGCCGGCGATCGACCCCGAGCCGATCAGCGCGCCCAACTCCATCTCGACATTCGCTTCCGCGTCTGCGGTGAGCTTTCGGCCCCCCGCCGCGAAGAGCTTGACGCCGTTGTCGGGAAACGGGTTGTGGCTGGCCGAGATCACTGCCGCGGGCGCGTGTCGCGCCGCCGCGAGCGCGGCGACGCCGGGTGTCGGCAGGATCCCGACGAGCTCGACGTCGGCGCCTTCGGCGCACAGGCCGGCAACGAGGGCGGCCTCGATCATGGGTCCGGAGCGGCGAGTGTCGCGGCCCACGATGAACGGAACATCGGCATCGAGCACCCGCGCTGCGGCGCGCCCGAGTCCGAGCACGAGCTCCGTCGTGAGCTCCACGTTCGCGACGCCGCGCACACCGTCAGTACCGAAACGCAGCGTCATGGACCAATCTCTCGTGGAATGCCGGAGTGAGTCGGCCGCGTCCGGCCGCGTACGGCAACAAGACAGCCCAACACCGCGTGCGTTACCGCTTGGAGTACTGCGGCGCCTTGCGAGCCTTCTTGAGCCCGTACTTCCGGCGCTCCTTCTCACGCGCGTCGCGTGTGAGGAGACCGGCCTTCTTCAACGGCGGGCGCAGCTCGTCATCGAGCGTGACGAGCGCACGCGCGATCCCGAGCCGCAATGCACCCGCTTGCCCGCTCACACCGCCGCCGTTCATTGTCGCGTCGACGTCGTACACGTCGGCGGTCTGCGTGAGCCGTAGTGGCTCGGTGGCGATCACACGATGCGTGAGAATCGGAAAGTGGGCCTCGAAGGTGCGCCCGTTGACCGTGATGATGCCGCTCCCCGGACGCAACCGCACCCGCGCGACTGCTTCCTTGCGACGACCAGTGGTTTGGATGAGCGGCTTCACGAAAGTGTCTCCTGGTGCTCAGCCCGCGCGCCGAGCCGACGCGAGCGGCCGGGGCTGGGGCATTTGGGCGGCGTGGGGATGGGTGGGGCCGGCGTAGACGCGCAGCTTCTTGATGAGCCGGCGACCGAGCGGGCCTTTCGGCAACATGCCTTTCACCGCGAGGCGCACAACCTTCTCCGGGGACCGCGCGAGCAGGTGCTCGAGCGACTCGCTCCGCAACCCACCCGGGTATCCCGAATGGCGGTAGTAGCGCTTGTCGGCGGCCTTGCGTGGTCCGATGTCGAGCTTCGCCGCGTTGACGATGATGACGTGATCGCCAGTGTCGACATGCGGGGCAAACGTCGGCTTGTGCTTCCCGCGCAGCAGCGTGGCGGTCTCGGTCGCGACCCGGCCCAGGACCGCGCCATCGGCGTCGATGACGTGCCAGGCGCGTTCGATGTCGGAAGGCTTGGGGCTGAAGGTCCGCACAGTGCTCCTCGCGAGGCGGTGCTGCGAGCGCTCGAACCGCCGATGCGGCGAGCACGAACCAGAAATGTACCTGACCAGGGGCCTTGCGGCAATTGGGGGCAACGGAAGACCGCCTCGCCCGCCGTTGGATCACCCCACGGCGGCGCCGACGCCCTTGCCGATGAGGAAGGTGGTGCTCGCCACCAGCGCGCCGATGGCGGCCATTCGGAAGCCCGAGCGTGCGGCGGAGCGGCCCGTAAACACCGAGATCGCCGCGCCGACGCCGAAGAGGGCCAGCAGCGAGAGCACCACGGCCACCACCGTCGGCGCCACGCCGCCGGCGAAGAAGAACGGGATGACGGGCAGCGACGCTCCGACCGCGAAGGCGGCAAACGACAAGCCGGCCGCGACCCACGGCGAGCCCAGGGCACCCGGGTCGAGGCCGAGCTCCTCGCGTGCGAGCGTGTCGAGCGCGATGTCGGGTCGCTCCATGATGTTGTCGACGAGCGCCTTCGCCTCGACGGGGTGGATGCCCTTGGCCTGGTAGATGAGCTCGAGCTCCCCGCGCTCCTCTTCGGGAAACGCGGCGAGCTCGTCTTCCTCGATGCGCAGCTCGTTTT
>DASVIY010000132.1:0-5393 GCA_036386195.1 Acidimicrobiia bacterium
CCGGCAACGGACGCGCGCTCATCATCGGCGAGCCGATGGGGATCGTGAAGCTCGTCGCCGAGCGCGACGGGCCGCTGCTCGGCGTGCACATCGCGGGTCCGTGGGCGACGGAGCTCCTCGGTGAGGCCGCAGAACGAGACCTCAGGGTGGCAGTAGATGCCCCACGGCACCTTGTCGTAGGCGATCGGGGCGACGTCTTCGCCGAGGATCGTCTTGATCGCGACGATCGCCTCGGCAAAGCCGACGTGCGCGAGCTGCGGACCGGCAACGAGGTCACCGACGGCGTACACGCCGGGCACCGAGGTGCGCAGGTGCTCGTCGACGACGACGAAGCCCCGGCCGTCGACCTCGACGCCGGAGTCTTCGAGACCGATGCCCTCGGAGCGGGGGCGGCGGCCCACGCTCAAGATGACGCGGTCGACGACGGCCTCCTGGGGTTTCTTGTCGACCGTGAAGGCGACAGTGAGCTCGGCGTCGCCGGTGACACCGGTGACGACGGCGGCGGTGTGCACTTTGATGCCACGTTTCTTGAACGAACGCGCCACCACTTTGGACGCATCAGGGTCGACACCGGGGAGGATCTCGGGGAGCGCTTCGAGCACGGTCACGTCGCTGCCGTAGTCGCTCAGCATCGACGCGAACTCGCATCCGATCGCGCCACCGCCGATGATCGCGACGCGTGCCGGCACCTCGTCGAGCACGAGCACGTCGTCGGACGACAGGATGCGCCGGCCGTCGAAGTTCATGCCCGGCAACGACCGCGGGAGCGAGCCGGTTGCGAGCACGAGCGCTTCGCCTCTGAGCTCGGTGCCATCCGAGACCCGCACGTAGCGCGCCTCGGCGTCGATGACGGAACCCGTGCCGGCGACGACCGTCACCTTCCGCTTCTTCAACAGGCCCTCGAGGCCTTTCGTCAGCCGGTCGACGACCTGTTGCTTGCGCGCCTGGCTGGTGGAGAGATCGAGGGTGGGCTGACCCGCGTCGACACCGAACTCCTTGGCGCCTGCCACCGTGCGCAGCACTTCGGCCGTTTGCAGCAACTCCTTGGCGGGGATGCAGCCGCGATGCAGGCAGGTGCCGCCGACGCGCTGATTCTCCACCATGGCGATGTGCAGCCCTGCAGCCGCGCCGTACAGGGCGGCCGCGTAGCCACCCGGGCCGCCGCCGAGGATCACCACGTCGAATTGCTCGGCCAGGACGGCCACCTCCTTCTCGCTTTCCGGCACCTCGCGTTCCCGCGTGCGGGCCGCCCCGCCATTCTTCCCCACCGGGGCCGCGCCTCAGCCGGCGATGAGGATTTGCACGGCAAAGGCGGCAAGGATCGCGAGACCGGTGATCGCGGCGAGGATGATGAGCGTGCGGGTACTGATGGCGTCATCCTGGCACGGACGCCGGTCACGAGGTCGATTCGCGATCCTCGCTATCGTGCCCTGACATGCACGTCTGCACGATTGCGGCCTCCAACTATCTGTCCCGGATTCGCGTGTTCGCCGACTCGTTCCGCGAGCAGCACCCGGATGGCACCTGCACGGTGCTGCTCGTCGATGCCGCGGCCGATCCCGATCGTTGGTCGGCCGAGCGCTTCGAGGTGCTCACGCTCGACGACATTGACATCGACGCTCGCGCCGTCGCCCACATGGCCGCGATCTACGACGTAGCCGAGCTGTCGACGGCCGTGAAGCCGTCCCTGCTCCGTACGCTGCTGCACCGCGGTTCGGGCGTGATCACGTTCCTCGATCCCGACATCGAGTTCTTCGCGCCCATCGACGAGGTCGAAGACCTCACGAAGCAGCACGGCATCGTGCTGACGCCTCACAATCTCGAGCCGATCGCCCAGGACGACGCTCTCCCCGACGAGCCGACGATCATGCGTGCCGGGATCTACAACCTGGGCTTCATCTCGGTGAGCGCCGACGCCATGCCGTTCCTCGACTGGTGGGACGACAGGCTGCGTTGGAACTGCCGCTTCGATCAGGACGAGGGGCTTCACGTCGACCAGCGATGGGTCGACCTCGCGCCGGCCTACTTCGGCGTGTATGCGCTACGAGACCCCGGCTACAACGTCGCGTACTGGAACATCGATCAGCGGCCGATCGAGTGGACCGGTGACGAGTACGAGGCGGATGGCGCGCCGTTGCACTTCTTCCACTTCAGCGGCTTCAACCCCGAGGAGCCGTACCGGCTCAGCAAGTACCAGGAGAACCGGAGTCGCATCGACCCCGACGTCGACCGCGGCCTCGCGCGGTTGTGCATGCACTACGCGCGCCGGCTCGCGGAGTGCAGCTACGACGAACAACCCGTTCCTTACGGGTGGGCGCACACCGCGAACCGACTGCGGCTCGACGCGACGATGCGTCGCCTGCACCGCGAGCGGCTCGTCGCGGCGGGCCCCGATGAGGACGGAGACATCCCCGACCCGTTCACCGCCGGCGGTGCGACCATCTTCCTCGCGTGGCTCAACGAGCCGATACCCGAATCGGCCTTCCCGGGCCTGACGCGCTATCTCGCGGCGATGCACGCCGAACGGCCTGACTTTCAGCGTGTCTTCCCCGACCTGCTCGGCGACGACGGCGCCGCCTACTGCCGCTACGTCGCCGACGCCGGGCTCGTCGACGCGCGTCTCGCCGCGGTCGTGAGCGACGAATCGAGCGGGCCCGACCCGGCTCCGGCCCCGGTTCAGCCGCCGTCGGCGACGCAACGCGCGCTCGACGCCGCCGCTCGCCGCCCGACCATCGGAACTACCGGGCGCCCGACGTCGCTCCAAGCCCGACGGCTGGTGCTGCGCGCGCTGTCGCACTACGAGACCCAGCAACAACAGCGGCTCCAAGACGTCACCCAGGCGCTCGCCGAGAGCGACGACGAGCTGCGACGGACGCTCGCCGAGCTGTCGGAGCGTGTCGATGCCGGGTTGCGCGAGCTGACCGCTCGGCTCGACGCGCTCGAGCGGGCCCAGCTCCAGGCGCAGATCGACGAGGTCGCCCGGGCTGCCCGGCTGGCATTGCTGGTCGGCCAGGAGGCGCTCGCCGCCGGCGAACCCGCTACGGAGCCGCCCGACCGGGACTGAGCTGTTCCTGAGGCGCCTGGACGCCGCCGTAAACTTCAGAGACGTCGGCTGCCCACCCTCGGGCTGCCGCCGTCCGGAGACCTGCCGATCCCATGTCGCAACGCGCGCAGCGGTTCATCGAGGCCGCAAAGAAGCCGATGCCCGAGGGCACCTATGCCGTCGGCGCCGGGCTGCTCATCTCCGGGGTCGCGACCTACGGCTTCCAGATCCTGTCGTTCCTCGCGCTCGACAAGTCGGCGTACGCGGCGCTGGGCGGCCTGTGGGTCGTCGTGTTCATCATCGCGCCCGGATTCTTCCTGCCCCTCGAACAAGAGGTCGGACGCGCCCTCGCCGACCGGCGTGCCCGCGGTGTGGGCGGCGGGCCGCTCGTGAAACGCGCTGCCCTCATGGGCGGCTTGCTTGCGATCGCACTCATCATCCTGACGTTCATCGCCAGCCAACCGATCATCCATTCTCTTTTCCACGGTCGCACGGCGTTGCTCTGGTGCTTCGTCATCGCGCTTGTCTGTTACGGCTTTCAGATGATCACCCGCGGCACGCTCGCGGGCAACGGCCGTTTCGGTCCCTACGGAATGATCCTCGCCGCCGAAGGCATCATCCGGCTGGTGCCGTGCATGCTCCTGTATGCCGCGGGCGTCGACCAGCCGGTGTACTACGGACTCTGTCTCGCGATACCGCCCGCGCTCGCGGCCGTGGTCGCGCTGCGGGGGCAGCACGGCCTGCTCACGCCCGGGCCCGACGCGCCGTGGTCGGAGATGTCGACCCGGCTCGGCTTTCTCCTGACCGGTTCCGTGCTCGCACAGCTGCTGAGCTACGCCGCGGCGCTCGGCGTCGTATTACTTGCAAACGGCAAGGCCGAGCAAGCAAGAGCGGGTGACTTCATCATCGGGTTCTTCCTCGCCCGCATCCCGATCCTGCTGTTCCAGGCGGTGCAGGCCGCATTGCTGCCGAAGCTCGCCGGGCTCGCAGGCGCGGGACGCCGGGAAGACTTCCGGGCAGCGCTCGCGAAGCTCGTGCTCATCGTGTGCGGCATCGGCGTCATCGGCATCGTCGCGGGTTACGTCCTCGGGCCGTGGATGGGACACATCCTCTTCGGCGACAAGTTCAACCTCAGCAGCGGGGATCTTGCGCTGCTCGCGGCGGGCAGTGGCGCGTTCATCTTGGCGCTGACGCTCGCGCAGGCATTGATCGCGTTGCTCGGCCACGCCCGGGCGGTTGTCGCGTGGCTGATCGGGCTCGTTGGTTTCGTCGTGGTCACCGCGCTCGGCAGCGCGCTGTTCTTCCGGGTCGAGCTCGGCTATCTCATCGGCTCGTCGCTGGCCGCGATCGCGATGGGGGCGTTGCTCATGGACCAGATGCGACGCGTCCGGCCCGACAGCCTCGACCTGCTGGTCGAGCAGATCGAGCACGAGCCGCTCGAGATCTGAGCCTCGCGCCTACGAGTCCGCGGAACGCGCGTACAGACTTGTCACCCGGTAATGACTGGTGCCGCGCCACGACAACGCCGACCACTGGTCGATGGCCTGGCCCCAGGCCGACACCGAAGGCGCCGGTGCATCGCCCCTTCGGTGGATGCCACCCAAACCGTCGAGCACCGCGTACCCTCCGTTGGACGGCGTGACGACCAGGTCGCGCGCGATATCCCATCCGCGCCAGTAGCCGCTCGAGCCGCGCCCGACAGCCGAGCCGCCGACGTGCACGCCGCCCCAGCCGTCGAGCACGTAGACACCCTTGCCGTCTGGACTGATCGCGAGCGAGCGGGCGATGTCCCATCCCTGCCAGTACGCGGGCGTGATGGCAGGCGCGTCGCCCCCCGCGTGCACGGTGCCCCAGCCGTCGAGCACCGCGAATCCCCTGCCGGATGGCGAGATCGCGATGCTGTTGGCGATGTCCCATCCCGGCCAGTAGGCCATCGGCAGGTTCGCGAGCTTCGTGACCGCGCTTCCGAACAGGTGCACGCCACCCCAACCGTCGAGCACCGCATAGCCCTTGCCGTCGGGCATGACCGCGATGTCGCGCGCGATGTCGAAGGAGAACGATGGCGAGCCGTAGTCGGGGGCGCCGCCGTGTGCCATGACCTTGCCCTTGGCGCCCAACACGTAGTAGCCGCCGTTGGGGTTTGCGGCCGACGAACGACCGAGCATCGCAACGAAATCGATCGGCGGTGGGGGCGGGCCGGGATCGGGCGCCCGCCAGGGCGGGGGTGCGCCGTCCATGAACTCCTCGGTGACCCACATCCGGCCACCGGAGTTCACGACGCCCACACCGATCCATTCGAAGCGCGCGTTGACCATGTTCTCAAGGTGAGGCGGCGAGTTCGAGAACGCGT
>DASVIY010000133.1:0-8836 GCA_036386195.1 Acidimicrobiia bacterium
TGCGCAAGCACGGGATACCGGCGATCGCGGGCATCGACACCCGCCGGCTCACGCGTCACTTGCGCGACGAGGGCGCGTCGCCCGGCGCGTTCGGTACGGATGAGGCGGCCGTGCGTGCGGCCGCGGCGACCGCGCGTGGCACCGACGGCATCGATCTGGTCGCAACGGTTACGACTCCGGAGCCGTACACGGTTGGTGACGTCGACGCCCCGTTCTCGGTGGTCGCGTACGACTACGGCATCAAGCGCACGATCCTGCGGCACCTCCTGGCTGTCGGTTGTCGAGTCGAGGTCGTGCCCGCGTCGACACCCGCGGCCGACGTGCTGGCCCGTTATCCCGACGGTGTGTTCCTGTCCAACGGCCCGGGCGATCCCGCCGCCGTCAACGGCGCGGCGGGCATCGTGCGCGACCTCCTCGGCGAGGTGCCCGTGTTCGGGATCTGCCTCGGTCATCAGATCATGGGACTCGCGCTCGGGGCGGCGAGCTTCAAGCTGCCCTTCGGTCACCACGGTGCGAATCATCCCGTGCGCAACGAAGCGACCGGCCGCGTCGAGATCACGAGTCAGAACCACAACTACGCGGTCGACCCCGGGGCGCTGCCGGGTGTCGAGCGCACGCACGTCAACCTCAATGACGGCGTGTGCGAAGGGCTGCGCGTGCTCGACATGCCGGCGTTCGGCGTCCAGCACCACCCCGAGGCGGGGCCCGGGCCCCACGACGCGAGCTATCTCTTCGGCGAGTTCACCGCGCTCATGGCCGGCGTGAAGTAGGTAGGAGCAATGGTGCCGCGCCGCGACGATCTCGACTCGGTCCTCATCATCGGCAGCGGCCCGATTGTCATCGGCCAGGCATGCGAGTTCGACTATTCGGGCACGCAGGCGTGCCGCGTGCTCAAAGCCGAGGGCTACCGGGTCGTGCTCGTCAACTCCAACCCGGCCACGATCATGACGGATCCGGAGTTCGCCGACGCAACGTACGTCGAGCCGCTCGACGTCGACACCATCACCCGGATCATCGAGAAGGAGCGTCCCGACGCGCTGCTGCCGACGATCGGCGGCCAGACCGCGCTCAACCTCACGATCGCGCTCGACGAGGCCGGCGTGCTCGAGCGCTTCGGCGTGGAGCTGATCGGGGCGAGCGTCGAGGCGATCCGTACCGCCGAGGACCGGCGCCGGTTCAAGGCCGCGATGCAGGAGATCGGGTTGGGCGTGCCCAACTCAGGCTTTGCGTACACGCTCGACGAGGCCATCACCGTCGCCGACGAGGTGGGCTACCCGCTCATCGTGCGACCGTCGTTCATCCTGGGCGGCGGCGGCACGGGCATCGCGCACGACGCCGATGAGATGCGCGCCATCGCGGCGCACGGGCTCGCCGAGAGCCCGATCTCCGAGATCCTCATCGAGCACTCCGTCGTCGGCTGGAAGGAGTACGAGCTCGAGGTGATGCGCGACCACGCCGACAACGTCGTGGTCATCTGCTCGATCGAGAACTTCGATCCGATGGGCGTGCACACCGGCGACTCCATCACCGTCGCGCCCGCCCAGACGCTGACCGACGTCGAATACCAGCGCATGCGCGACGCCGCGTTCGCGTGCATCCGCCGCATCGGTGTCGACACCGGCGGCTCCAACATCCAGTTCGCGCTCGACCCGTCTACCGGCGAGATGCTCGTGATCGAGATGAACCCGCGCGTGTCACGCTCCAGTGCGCTCGCCAGCAAGGCCACCGGCTTCCCGATCGCGAAGATCGCGGCCCGCCTGGCCGTCGGCTACACGCTCGACGAGATCCTCAACGACATCACCCGGGCAACACCGGCCTCGTTCGAGCCGACCATCGACTATGTCGTCACGAAGATCCCGCGGTGGGCGTTCGAGAAGCTGCCCGGAGCGACACCCGTGCTCGGCACGCAGATGCAGTCGGTCGGCGAGGCGATGGCGATCGGTCGCACGATGACCGAGTCGTTGCAAAAGGCGGTGCGCTCCCTGGAGACGGGCCGCGCCGGGCTCAATTGCGATCCGGCGGAGGCCGAGCTCGATGCGTCGAGCATCGACGAGCTCGTGCTCGCGACCGCGGTGCCGACGCCGAACCGTCTCTTCGAGCTCGAAGCCGCGCTGCGGCGCGGCGTCACCATCGAGCGATTGCACGAGACCACTGCTATCGATCCGTGGTTCCTCGATCAGATCCAACAGATCAGCGAGGAACGGGCCCGGCTCGCGGACATCGGACTCGACGCGATGACGAGAGCCGACTGGCGCTGGGCCAAGCGCCTCGGGTTCGGCGACGCGCAGCTCGCACACCTGTGGCGCGTCGACGCGGACGAGATCCGCGAGGCGCGACTCACCGCCGGCGTGCGTGTCACGTACAAGACGGTCGATACCTGCGCGGCGGAGTTCGCCGCCGACACGCCGTATCACTACGGCACGTACGAAGACGAAGACGAGATCGCGCCACTCACGAAGCCGGCGGTGGTCATCCTCGGCAGCGGGCCCAACCGGATCGGTCAGGGTGTCGAGTTCGACTACTGCTGCGTGCACGCCGCGTTCGCGCTCTCGGCTGCCGGCTACGACACCGTGATGATCAACTGCAATCCCGAAACCGTCTCCACCGACTACGACACCAGCGACCGGCTGTTCTTCGAGCCGCTGAGCATCGAGGGCGTGCGCAACGTCTGTGACGCGCTGGCGCGCGCCGGCGAGCTCGCCGGCGTGATCGTCGCGCTGGGTGGTCAGACCCCCCTGAAGCTGGCCCACGCGCTCGAAGCCGCCGGGATCCCCGTGCTGGGCACCAGCCCCGCGTCGATCGATCGGGCCGAGGACCGGGAGCAGTTCAACGCGCTGTGCCGGAGGATCGGCATCTTGCAGCCGGCGGGGGAGATCGCGAAGACCGTCGACGACGCCCGTGCCATCGCGGCCGGCATCGGGTATCCGGTGCTGGTGCGCCCGTCCTACGTGCTCGGCGGCCGGGCGATGCAGATCGTGTACGACGCCGACGCGCTCGACCTGGCCATGGCGGAGCTGGCGCAGTTCGGAAGCCTCGGGCGCGAAGGTGGGCTTTCGGCGGAACGGCCGGCCTTGATCGACCGGTTCCTCGAGGACGCGATCGAAGTCGACGTCGACGCGCTACGCGACGCGGATGGTGACGTGCTCGTCGGCGGCGTCATGGAGCACATCGAGGAGGCGGGGGTGCACTCGGGCGACTCGGCGTGCGCGATTCCGCCGCCCACGCTCGAACCGCGTGTGCTCGCGACGATCGAGACGCACACGCACGCGCTGGCCGACGCGCTCGACGTGCGGGGTCTGCTCAACGTGCAGTACGCGGTGAAGGACGGTGAGGTGTTCGTGCTCGAGGCGAATCCCCGCGCCAGCCGCACGGTGCCGTTCGTGAGCAAGGCGACCGGTGTGCCGCTGGCGAAGGCCGCGGCCCGCATCATGGTGGGCGCGACGCTGGCCGAGCTGCGCGCCGAGGGGCTGGTGCATCCACCGGCGCAGGGTGGTCATCTGGCGGTGAAGGAAGCAGTGCTGCCGTTCGACAAGTTCCCGGGCGTCGACACGATCCTCGGACCCGAGATGCGCTCCACCGGCGAGGTGATGGGCATCGACCGTTCGTTCGGGCTCGCGTTCGCCAAGAGTCAGGCCGCGGCCGGCAACCGGCTTCCCGGGCACGGCACGGTCTTCCTCTCGCTCGCGGATCGTGACAAGCCGGCCGGCATGCGCGCCGCACGTCGGTTCGTCGAGCTCGGGTTCTCGCTCGTGGCCACGTCGGGCACCGCGGCGACGTTGGAGGCCGAGGGCATCCCGGTCGAGAGCATCGTCGCGAAGGTGGGCGAGGGCACGGGCATGGATGCGTCCGACCTGATCTCGTCGGGCAAGGTCGACCTCGTGGTCAACACGCCGCGCGGCCGGGGGCCACGCGCCGACGGTGCGCACATCCGCCGGGCCGCGACCACCCATCGGGTCGCGTGTCTCACCACGGTGGCCGCCGCACTCGCCGCGGCCAACGGGATCGCGGACTGGACGACACAGGAGCCGTCCGTGCGGTCGCTGCAGGAGTACCACCTCGACGGCCAGCTCCGCCTGGAGGTGTGAACAACGTGCCTCGTCCCTCATTCTTGCGTCGCAAATCAACATCACATGATGGTTTGCGACGCAAGAACGATCCGGGGGTGACTCGCGCGGCGATCGACGCCGCCGGCGTCGACATGAGCGTGCGGCTGGGCGAGCTGGAGCTGCCCAATCCGATCGTCGCGGCGTCGGGCACGTTCGGCCACGGCGACGAAATGGCCCGGCTCTGCGATCCGGCCGAGCTCGGGGCGATCACGGCGAAGTCACTGGCCCCCTACGGGTGGCCGGGGAGCCCGCCGCCCCGGCTGCACATGACCGCCGGCGGGATGCTCAACGCGGTCGGACTCCAAGGCCCCGGCGTCGAGCACTGGGTCGCACACGAGCTTCCGGCGCTCCACGCGACCGGCGGGCGCGTCATCGCCTCGGTGTGGGGCCAGACGGTCGACGAGTTCGCGCTCGCCACGAAGATGCTGCGCCCCGCCCGCGAATGGCTGGTCGCGATCGAGGTGAACGTGAGTTGCCCGAATCTCCATCACCACTCGGAGATGTTCGCCCACGATCCGGACGCGACCGCTGCCGCAGTCGACGCGGTCGTCGCGCAAGATCTCGCGCTGCCTGTGTTCGCGAAGCTCTCGCCCAACGTCACCGACATCGCCGCGATCGCGGCCGCGGCACTCGACGCCGGCGCCACCGGCATCACTGCGATCAACACCGTGCTCGGTCTGCTGGTCGATGCCGAGACGCGTCGCCCGATCCTCGGACGCGGCACCGGCGGCCTCTCGGGCCCCGCGGTGAAGCCCATCGCGTTACGCGCCGTGCACGAGCTCGCCGGCAGCCTCCCAGCGGGCACGCCCATCATCGGGACAGGGGGCGTGACGACCGGCACCGACGCGGTCGAGATGCTGCTCGCCGGTGCGACCGCGGTCGGTGTCGGCACAGCGACCTTCCACGATCCGCGGGCCACGATCCGAATCCGCGACGAGCTCGTCGCGTGGTGTGCAGCGCACGGCGTGACTCGCGTTGCCGACTTGACCGGCGCGCTGCAGTGGCCGAAGCCGGCGCCGTGAGCATCGACGCGGGCGACGTGCGCCACCGACTGGTTCTTGCGCTCGACGTCGACGATTTCACCGAGGCGGTGCAGCTCGCGGATCGGTTGGCACCGTGGTTCAGCATCGCGAAAGTCGGGCACGAGCTGTATGCCGCAGCCGGCCCGGCGATGTTCGAGGCGTGCCATGAGCTGGGCTTTCGCGTGTTCGCGGATCTGAAGCTCTACGACATTCCCAGCACCGTCGCGCGCGCGGCGCGCGTGCACGGCGGCCACGGTGTCGACATCCTCAACTTCCACGCGGCCGGTGGCGTCGAGATGGTCGCGGCCGGTGTCAATGGATTACGCGAGGGTGCGAGCGATCGTGGGCACGACGTGCCGGTCGCGCTCGCCGTCACCGTGCTCACGAGCGAGCTCGACACCGGTGCGTTCGACGCACGGCTCGACGTCGCGGAGAGCGCCGGCTGCGACGGTGTCGTGTGCTCCGCGCACGAGCTCGACCGGGTGCGGCGTACGTCGCGTCCGATGAAGACGATGGTGCCCGGCGTGCGGCTCGCGGGTGGCGAGCCGCACGATCAGGCACGCGTCGCGACGCCAGCCGAGGCGATGTGCGCCGGAGCCGATTGGCTCGTCATCGGTCGGGCCGTGACCGCCGCGGAGAGTCCCGAAGCCACGGCCACGACGATCACCGAGTCGATCGTCGCCGCTCTGGAATCTCCTCGATCCTGACCCTGGGCGGCGGCCCGGTTGCTGCCGGGAGCTGCCTGCCTATACTGACCCGGTCGTCGGCTCTGCAGCTCCTCCGGGGGCGCGGGACCGCCCAGCCGTCAACAATCGCGCCAACATCGACAGTGCGCACGACAGTGCGCACGACACAGGAACCCCCGACTTGGAGGTCGTCTGCTGATGCCGCTCCCGCCCGCGCTCACACCAGAGCAACGTCAGGCCGCGCTCGCGAAGGCCGCCGTTGCACGCCGCCAGCGGGCGGAGGCCAAAGAGAAGCTCAAGATGGGTTCGCTGTCACTCAAGGAGCTCTTCGACCTGGGCGACCGCGACGACATCCTCGCGAAGCTCAAGGTCGTGAGCGTGCTCGAGTCGCTGCCGGGTGTCGGCAAGGTCCGCGCCCGCCGGCTCATGGCGGAGCTCGACATCAGCGAGAGCCGGCGACTGCGCGGCCTCGGCGCGAACCAGCGCCAGAAGCTGCTCGCGCGATTCAGCTGAGCGGCGATTCCGGTCGTCGCGAGCGACGGCCCGGCGTTCTGCTCGTCGTGGCCGGCCCATCGGGAGCCGGCAAGGGCTCGATCGTCCGCCGTCTGCTCCAACGTGAGCCCGCGCTGTGGTGGTCGGTGTCGGTCACGACTCGTCAACCGCGCGCCGGTGAGGTGGAAGGCGTCGATTACCGGTTCGTGAGTCGCGACGACTTCGAATCGGCGCGCGACGCGGACGGTTTCCTCGAGTGGTTCGAGGTGTACGGCGACCTGAAAGGCACGCCGCGCGCGCCGGTCGAGGAGCATCTCGCTGCGGGCGAAAACGTGCTGCTCGAGGTCGACGTGCAGGGCGCGATGGCCGTTCGCAGCGCGTATCCCGACGCGCTGCTCGTCTTCGTGCAGCCCCCGTCGCGGTCGGTGCAGCGTCAGCGCCTGCTCGAGCGCGATCCGCAGGCCGATCCGGCCGATTTGGAGCGCCGGCTCGCCGAGGCCGAAGCCGAGGAGGCATTCGCGGCGCAGTTCGACGCCGTGGTTGTCAATGACGATCTCGATCGAGCGGTCGAGCAGGTCGCTGCTATCCTGAAAGCCCGCCGGGAGATCGCGTGAGCGCGTCACTTCGGCCCTGAGATGCCGGCCCTGAGATGCGGGGCCACGACTGCCTTGGAGATCACCGAATGCCCGAACGCCGCGCCTCACTCATGGAACCCCGCATGGAGGAGCTGCTGGAGCGGGTCGGGTCGAAGTTCACACTGGTGACCCTGGCCGCGATGCGCGCTCGGGAGATCAACGACTACTACAACCAGCTCGGTGAGGGTCTCGGCAAGATCGTGCCCCCGCAGGTCACGTCGGTGTCGCGCAAGCCGCTGTCGATCGCGCTCGAAGAGATCGAGGTCGACAAGATCAAGGCCGTGCCGTTGCCCGAGGAGCCGGAGCCCGGAGCCGACGCCGAGGCCGGCAGCGTCGAAGCAGGTACCGAGCCTTCCGCCGACACGGAGAAGTAGCCGCGCCGCCGGCGCGGTCGACGTCGTGTCCGCACCAATCGACGAGCTCGCCCCGTTGCGGGGCCGGCGGATCGTCCTCGGGGTTGCGGGTGGCATCGCGGCCTACAAGGCCGTCGAGGTCTGCCGTCTCCTGGTCGACGCGGGTGCACACGTCGCGCCGGTGCTCACCCACGACGCACAGCGGTTCATTGGCGCGCTGACGTTCTCCGCGCTCGCATCGGAGCCGGCACTCACGTCACTCTTCGACGGGCCCGACCCGATCCCGCACACTCGGCTGGGCCAGTCCGCGGATCTCGTCGTGATCGCGCCGGCGACGGCGAAGCTGCTCGGTAAGTACGCGTCGGGGATCTCTGATGATCTCCTCACGGCCACGCTGCTCGCGACCCGCGCGCCGGTGCTCGTCGCGCCGGCGATGCACACCGAGATGTGGGAGCACCCGGCAGTCCAAGACAATCTTGCGACCCTGCGACGGCGGGGTGTGCACGTCGTTGATCCCGAGACGGGCCGGCTCGCCGGCGGTGACGAAGGCGCGGGACGCCTCGCGTCCCCGGCGTCGATTGTGCGTGCGGCCGCCGCGATTCTCGGCCAGGCCGGCGATCTTGCCGGGGTGCAGGTGCTCGTCACCGCGGGCGGCACCCGCGAGGCAATCGATCCGGTGCGGTTCGTGGGCAACCGGTCGTCGGGCAAGATGGGATATGCGCTCGCGGCGGCCGCCTCGGCGCGCGGCGCCGCGGTCACGCTCGTCACCACGATCGGTCGACCGGCCCCCGACACGCGCATCGAGGTCGTGCGAGTCGAGAGCGCGGCCGAGATGGCCGATGCCGTCTTCGCCCGCTATGCCGAGTGCGACGTCGTGGTGATGGCCGCGGCCGTCGCCGACTTCCGTCCGAAAGCGGTCGCCGACGACAAGCTGAAGAAGCGCGACGGTGTGCCCGAGCTCGTGCTGGAGCCCACGCCCGACATCCTGACGATGCTGGGGGAACGCAAATCCCACCAGGTGCTCGTGGGCTTCGCGGCCGAAACGAGCCACCTGGCCGAGCGTGCGGCCGAGAAGCTGGCGGCGAAGCGGGTCGACCTGCTGGTCGCCAACGACGTGTCGGCGGCCGACTCCGGTTTTGAAGTCGACACGAATCGGGCCATACTGCTTACCTCGTCCGGTTCGGCGGAGGAAACGCCGCTGCTCACAAAAGTCGCTTTGGCGGACGTCGTCCTCGACCGGGTCGTCGAGCAGCTGAAGAAGGGAACCCCGTGAGTCGCTTTACCTTCACGTCGGAGTCGGTCACCGAAGGCCACCCCGACAAGATGTCGGACCAGATAAGTGACGCGGTGCTCGACGCGATCTTCGAGGAAGACCCCAACAGCCGGGTCGCCTGCGAGACGATGGCCACGACCGGTGTCGTCATCGTCGCCGGCGAGATCAGCACCAACGCGTATGTCGACTACTCGCGAGTCGTGCGCGACACGGTGAGAAGCATCGGGTACGACCGTGCTTCGTACGGGTTCGATGCCAACACGTGCAGC
>DASVIY010000134.1:0-2064 GCA_036386195.1 Acidimicrobiia bacterium
GTTGGTGACGCAGATGAACACCCATGCCGAGAACGCCGTGCTGGTGCGCTCGATGATCGAAATGGGCCAGAATCTCCACCTTCGCGTCACGGCCGCAGGTGTCGAGGACGAGGGCACCAGCCGACGCCTACGCGACCTCGGGTGCGACTTCGCGCAGGGGCTGCACCTCGGCCGACCGGTGATCGCCGAGGAGTGCCGGCGGTACCTCACCGGCGCCACCGCCGGGTACGCGGCGACCTCGTCAGCCTGAACGCCGCGCTCCTGCATCGAGGCGCTACTCGTCCACCACGTCGACCACCTCATACACGCCTGAGACCGGCTCGTTCACGACGAACGCCGACAGAGCGTCGACCCGTGACATCTCCTGCGCGTCGGCCTCGGCCCGCCAGCGGTGATAGTCGTCCTTGGTCATGTCGAAGATCCCGAACGAGATCACCTCGTCCTCGTCCCGGATGTTCCGCGCGTGATAGGCGCGCTGGAACCCGGGTGGCTTGGACTCCCCCGGATCCCAGGCGCGGCGGAACTGCTCCCAGGCGCCCGGCTTGAGCCGGCGCGCGGTGAACATGACGATCACGTCTGCACCTCCAGTGATGGGGACACGGCGCTGATGGCCACAAAGCCTACGCCGCACGGTTCGTGTCTCAAGCGATTCCGCAGTTATCCGGTGGCGGAGACATTCATGCGCACGTAGTCCACGGCGACCAGTCGACGAGCTCCGGAGCGATCTCGCGGGCGGCCGCGTCGATGGCGACGCGCACGCGATCGGTGTTGCCCTGGCCTCCGCACTGGACCTCGAGCGCGCCTCCCGGCCGCAGGGCTCGGGCCAGCCGGGACCAGAGGCGATCGTGGTCGGGGACCCAGTGCAGCGTCGCGGTCGAGAAGATCACGTCCACGGGCTGGTCGAGGTCGAGGTCGAGCACGTCATGGCACCACACCTCGGCGCGGTCGCGCAGCCGATCGCGGGCGAGCGCCACCATGTCCGCCGACGCGTCGATCGCCAGCACGCGGCCTCGCGGGACAGGATCGAGCAGCGCCTCGGTGACGCGGCCGGTGCCGCAGCCGACATCGAGCACCGTGGCATCCGGCGCGATCCCCCCCGAGCCGGGCCAGGACATCCGACGCCCACGCCTGTTGAGGCTCGCTCGAGCGGTCATACGTGCGCGCGTCCCAGGGTGTGGCCATCGCTCGGCTCCAAGGATGCCTAGTGCAGGGCCGGATCGCGAACCACGACGCGAAACGTCCGCGTCACGTCACCGAACAGTCGTCAGTACCAACTACGCTCTCAGGCGCCCCAGAGGGCGCCGACAGTAGTTGTAGTGCGCTTCCCCCGTATCCATCGGCCCTCGCCTTGAACTCCACCGGGGGCAGGCCCGTCGTCGATCTGCGCCGGCAACCGACGCCGTGGAAGGTGCACGTCGCGGTGGTGCGAGCGCACCTCGTGCTGGTCGTGGGTCTCCTCAGGGGTATCGGCACCAAGGTCGGCCGGGTCGGCGGCACGATCGGGGACGCCAACGAGCTCGGCGTCGCACTCGTGGCCGCGCTGGCGCTCGTCCCACCCCTGTTCACGCGGGCACGAGCCCGCGGCTCATGGACGCCGGCCGTGTTGATCTGCGAGCCCATCAGCTGCTCCAGTTGGCCCGACGCCTTGAGCTCGTCCTCGCGCCCGAGCGTCTTGAGCACGCGGTGGCGCACCCGCCCGTGCTCGTCGCGATAAGCCTGCACCAGCCGCAGATACACGTAGCGCTTGCTGCCGCGACGCACCGCATGACGCTTCACATACATGTTGGCCCTACACTGCCGACCTCGCCGGACGGACCATAGGCCCCGAGAATATGGCGCTGCACCACGAATCACTGGCAGGCGCCAGCAGCTATGTTGGCCCTACACCACAGCTCGTGAGACCGAACGCGTCCAAGCATCGCGCCGACAATGCCAACAAATACCGCGCAAAGCGACCCGCGCCGCCGGTCAAAACCGCCGACTTACCCCTTCGCTACTCGGAAAACAGGGCTAGCACAGATCGACGCGCCCCGCGAGCCGCCATCTCGCTGTTTGCGCAGGAAT
>DASVIY010000135.1:0-6403 GCA_036386195.1 Acidimicrobiia bacterium
AGCGCGGCGAGGTAGAGCTCGGCGGCCGCGATCCCGTTCTGCAGCAGCGACGCAATGGCGTCGCCCGGCTGCAACCCGAGCCCGCGTAGGCCGTGCACGAGCTGGTTGGTGCGGGCGAGCAGGTCGCCGGCCCGGTGCTCGGTACCGTCGGGCTCGACGACCGCGAGATACGACGGGTCATCTTGCGCGTAGTGCCAAAAACCACCGGCCATGCAGTGCCACCCTTCGCCCGGACGAATGCCCGGCGGTAGTAGAACACGTTCTCGTTTCGCGGGCAACACGACCCGGGCCCTCGTTCACTCGTGGTATTACCGCCAAATACCGGGGTGATTCCTCGAGTAAACGATCGCGGGCCGTCGCGCGACTCTGGTCGCGCTGGGCGGCGCCGCCTGCCTGTGCCACACGGGTGCTACCGCCCATCGAAGTGGTTGCGTTCGAGCCAGCCGAGGGCGGCGGTGCCGCCGTCGGGGGTGAAGCGGATGAGGGTGCGGCGGTAGTTGGTGCCGCGGGGCGGGTCGAAGCAGTGCGTGATGTCGATCTCCACGCCGGCCACACTCTCGATCGTGCCGGCGAGCACGGTGCCGTCCTCCGCCGTGAGGCTGAGCCGGCCCGAGACGGGGTTGGTCAGGTCGTCGTCGCCGAACGTCAGCTCGGGTGACACCTCGGTCAGCGATTGTGACCTATCGCGCAGGATGTAGCCGCCGGTGATGCGCCCGACCCCCGGCAGGTCGACGTCGGCGCATTGGAGCCGGAAGTCGTCATGGCCGACGACGATGAACACCCACTCGATGTTCCAGTCGCGTGGTCCCCACGAGTGGTCGCGTTCACCGCGTCCGGTGAACGGCTGTGCCCCACCGATGCCCATCACGCCGTCGAACGACACGGGCTGCTCGAAGCGGTTCGACGTGTACCCCTCGGCGCTATGTCCCGGAACGTCGCTCGGACCCATCGAGTGCGCGGCGCCGACCCCCCGATACGCGAGGTCGATCTCGAACGGCATCACCTGCCCCGCGCGTTCCCCGGTCACGATCCGGCCGTGACCGTTGGCTGTCAATCGCCCGCTGCGCAACGGATCGGACCGCTCCCAGGCGAGCTGCAGCCCCCATCCGTCGTACGCCAACGCGTCGACGTCGAGCGCGTCGAGCGCCAGGCGCGGCTCCTCCACCACGAGCCACTCCCCGTGCTCGTAGAGCAACACCCAGACGAACGCGCGTCGTTGGTTGGGGTGCAAGCCGATGCGGACGTGCCCGGCGCGCCCGCCCGTCTCGTCGAACCAGTCGAGGAACCACGACTCGTTCCACCACTCGTGCTCCGGGCTGAAGGGATGCGCGCCCTCGTCTTCGGGTTGGATGCCGAACTTGGTGAGCTCGTCGAGCGACAGGTCGGAAGGCGTCACGGTCCGAGGACCGTAGTCGGGCTCAGTGACGCGCGCGCAGGCCGCAGCGCAAGGTGACCTCGGTGCCCTGTGCGGTCGAGGCGACGTGGACGTCGTCGACGAGCGACCGCATGAGGATCAGCCCCCGACCGCGGGTCGCGCTGGCGGGAGCCTCGCGCCACTCACCGAGGTCGCGGACGGTCACAACGGCTTCGTCACCGTCGCGACGGCCGACGATGCCGACACTCCCGCCTGCCTCCGGGTATGCGTGCTCGATCGCGTTCGCCATCGCCTCGTGCACGGCGAGCACCATGTCGTTGCGCCGAACGGGCTGCGCGCCGATGTGCGACAGCCAACGGCGCAACTTCGTACGCAGGACCGGGAGCTGATCGTGTTCCGCCGGCAACCACCACTCCATCCGGTCGCGCACCGGACTCGGGCGGAACGCGAGCACGGCGACGTCGTCGCGGCTTCGGCCGTTGAGCAGAGTCTGGTCCATGACATAGTCGATGATGTCGTCGAGCCGGCCTTCCGCACCCGCAAGCGCTTCCGCCAACCGGGCGAAGCCGACGTCGAGCGACTCCTCTCGCCGCTCGATCAACCCGTCGGTGTAGAGGAAGAGCACTTCGCCGGCGCCGACCGTGGTGCTGGCCTCCTCCATCGGACCGATCGGTGGAATGCCGAGCGGCACGTTGCGCGCACCGTCGAGCAGCTCGACGCGGCCGTCGGACCGGAGGAGTGCCGGCGGTGGATGACCGGCACTCGCGAACGAGACGCTGGCCTGATCGATGTCGAGGACTACGAGCGCGAGCGTCGCCAGCTCGTGCTCGAGGCGCCGACCGGCGTGGTCCGCGACCCGCTGGAGGATCGCCCCCGCACCGCCGCCCTCGAGGGCGAAGATCTGCAACGTCGTGCGCAGGCGGCCCATGGCCGTCGCCGCTTGCACGCCGTGACCGGCCACGTCGCCGATCGCCAGCAACAGACGACCGTCTGCGAGCCGGAGCACGTCGTACCAGTCGCCACCCACGTTCGCGCCGTGCGCGCTCGGCGCATAGCGCGCTGCGAGCTCCACGTCGTCGACTTCGGGCAGCTCGGTGGGCAGGAGCGCGCGCTGCAGCACCTCGACACTCGCTTGCTCCTCCTCGAAGCGCTGCGCGTTCTCGACCGCGGCGCCGGCGCGTCGAGCGACCTCTTCGGCGAGTCGCACGTCTTCGAGCTCGAACCGACGCGTCGCGGCCCCGTTGCCGAACGCCAGCACGCCCATCACGCCGTCGCGGCCCCACATCGGCACGCAGAGCGTGGAGCCGACATCGAGCGCGCGCATCAACGTGCGTTCGTCGTCGCTCGCGAGGAGATCCGCGGTGCGCGCCGGGTCGTGCTGCGCGATGAGGATCGGCCGACCCTCGCGTACGGCGACCGCAGGCGCGAGCCGCGACTCGACATCGATCGGTGTCCACGGCGCCGATCGCAGCCACCCCTCGCGTTCCGGATCGGTGTGACGGCTCGCAAGGAGCACGAGCTCGCGGTCATCGCGGAGCACGAAGATGGCCACCGAGTCGGCGAACGCGCCGATCACGAGGTCGACGACCGCCTCGATCCGGGCCCGTGAGCTGAGCTCCACCGTCATCAGCTCGCCCATGCGCGCCAGGAGATCCACCCGCCGGCGCACCAGCGCCGTCTCCGCCGTCAACCGGGCGTTGTCGATCGCCTGCGCGAATCGGCTCGCAAGCCCCTCGGCGAGCGTACGGTCGGCATCGGAGTACCGGTGTCCCGAGCCGGCCTGGTAGATGAGCGCGAGCACGCCGAGCACGCGCTCGCCGACTCGCATCGGCACCGCGAGGATCGATCCCACCTCGAGCTTCTCGAGCAGCCGGCCATGCTCCCCCGAGTCGCCGAAGTGGCGCCGCCGCGCTTCGGTGACCTCCTCGATGAGCTGTGTGCTCCCCGACCGGTACGCGACTGCCGCGGGAACATCACTGTGCTCGTCGAACTCGAAGCGGTCGCTGACCCGCCCGAGGTTGGCGTCCATCGACGGGTGCATGTGGGCGATGCGCACCTGGGGTTGGAGCGACTCCCCGTGGACGTACAGCAAAGCGACGTCGGCCAACTCGGGGACGGCCAGCTCCACGAGCCGCTCGAGCAGATCATCGGGCGCCAACGGCGAGCCGAACAGCTCGTTGACCGCACCAATGAGCCGGGTCGTGCGCTCGGCTCGTTGCCGCTCGGTGATGTCGTTGACGACGACGCCCACACCCGTGACACGTCCGCTCGGCTCGCGCACCTGGTAGATGCTCGCAAGCCACGTGTGCTCGACACCGGACTCCGACCTGGTCTCGCCGCTGACCTCGATGCCGATGTGGGGCGTACCGGTCTCGAGAACCTGACGCAGGACGGGGATGAGCTCTTCGGCCAGCTCGGGCACGATCTCGACGATGCTGCGGCCGCGATGGGCGATGGCCGGCACACCGTCGATCGCCGCCAAGTGCTCGTTGACCCGCAGACAGCGCAAGTCGTCGTCGAACAGCGCGAAGCCGACCGGCGCGGCGTCGAGCAACGTGTCGAGCCGCGCGAGTGCTTCCGCAAGGCGCTCTTCGATGCGCTTGCGCTCGGTGATGTCGATCGAGACACCCACGCACTCGTCGGCGTGCTCCCCGCTGATCACGCGGTAGCGCCCGGCGAGCCATCGATCGGTGCGCCCGCGCGTGACGACTCGGAAGATTGTGTCGATCGGGTTGCCGTTGAGCGCGAGCTCGTCGAGCAGGTGCTGTTGCGTGCCGCGGTCGTCGGGATGCACGAGATCGAGGAACGCCGAAGACGTGCGGCCGAATGCTCCGGGCGTCAGCCCGCACAGCCGCTCCATCCCTTCGGTGAAGACCATGGTGTCGGCGCGGCGGTTCCAGAACCAGACGCCCATGTCGCCGGCTTCCAACGCGAGCCGCAGACCATGCTCGCTGTGCGCGAGCTCGCCTTCGATCTGATCTCTCGCCAGCGCCGAACCGACCAGGTTGGCCACCGTGCGCAGGTGCGCGCTGTCGTCGCTGTCGAACCGACGCGGGCTCGTGGTGTGCACCGTGATCACGCCGTACGGAACCTCGAGTCCCCGCACCACACCACTGATCGTGCTCATGAGGCCGAGCTCGCGGATTGCGTCGACGACGCGGAAACGCGTCTCGGTGCTCAAGTCGTCGGACACGACCGGGTCGTCACTGTCGAGCGTGAACCGGATCTGACCGCCGGCGATCAGCTCGCTCGTGCCGTCGCCGACCCGTTCATTCGGCCAGCCGACGCCGGCGCAATACCGCAGTTGCTCGCCCGGCGACCCGAGCTTCAGGACGCTGACGTACTCGACGTCGAGTGTCTCGGCGAGCACGTCGGCGGCCGCTTGGAGCACCGTCGCGGCGTCACGGCTTTCGAGCGCGGCGCGGGCGAAGTCGGCGACGGCGGCCTGCCGCGTGGCCTGGCGGCGAAGCGCGTCGCCTTCCGTGGGCCGGGGCTCCGGCGCGACCGGCGCCGGATCTTCGTCCGTCCCGCTCGCTTCTTGAGCGTGTCGCTGGGCCACCTGCTGCCTCGGCAGTTCCGGGCAGGAGCCCCTGCAACGGCTCCATGCGTATGGGGAGAGTGTATTGCTGCCGCCCCAAGGTGTCGAACGCTCTGCGCGAGCTTCACTCCTGTGCGTGACAATGGCCGCAAACGGAACGTCACCCTGCGCGCGGCGCGCGGCAACGGAGTGGTGCGGCGCGGAGCCGAATTTACACCGGCTGTGCGGTGTATTTCACCGGCATGTGCTTGATGCCGTTGATCAGGTTCATCTGGAGGCGCTCGACCTGGCCGGTGCGCTCCATGTCGGGGAGCAGTCGGAGCAGCTCGTCGAACATGACCGTGATCTCGAGGCGGGCGAGGTTGGCACCCAGGCAGAAGTGCGGGCCGCGCGCGCCGAACGCGACGTGCTCGTTGGGCGCGCGGCCGACGTCGAAGCGCCCGGCGTCGGGGAACTTGTCCTCGTCACGATTCGCGGCGCTGTACCAGATCGTCACCTTGTCGCCGGCGGCGATCGGCACCCCGCGGATCTCCGTGGCGCGCGTCGCGGTACGGCGGAAGTAGTTGACGGGTGAGACCCAACGGAGCATCTCCTCGACCGCCGTGGGCAGCAGTGCGGGATCCTGCACGAGACGGTCGCGCTCGTCGGGATGGTCGAGCAGCGCGAGCACTCCCCCGGTGATCAGGTTGCGCGTCGTCTCGTTGCCGGCGACTGCGAGCAACAGGAAGAACAGGTTGAACTCCATCGCGTCGAGCTTCTCGCCGTCGACCTCCCCCGTCAGCAGCATCGTGACGACGTCTTCACCCGGATCAGCAAGGCGTTCATCGGCGAGCTTCTGCGCGTAGGTGTACAGCTCGACCGACGCCTCCATCGGGTCGCGGCCGCCACCGTACTCGGGGTCTTCACTGCCGATCATCGCGTTCGACCACTCGAAGACCTTGTGGCGGTCCTCGTGCGGCACGCCGAGCAGCTCCGCGATGACGATGAGCGGCATCTCGGCGGACACTTCGGTGACGAGGTCGATCTCACCCTTGGGCGCGACCGTGTCGACGATGTCTCTCGCCGCGACCCGGATGCTCTCCTCGATCGAGCGGATGTGCTTGGGCGTGAACAGGCGGCTCACGAGCAGCTTCAGGCGGGTGTGCCGCGGCGGATCCTGGTTGAGCATCATCAGCTCTGCGCCGCCGCCGAGCGGTTCGATCATCGTGCCGCCGAGGTTGGACGAGAACAGCTCGGGATCACGCTCGACCCACATCACGTCGTCCCACTTCGTGACCACCCAGTAGCCGGGACCGTCTTCTTCGAGGTGGTCGACCCAGGCGACCGGCAGCTCGCGACGCAGGAACTCGAAGTACTCGTGCGGTGGGCCGTTCAAGAACGTCGTGCGGTCGGCGAGGTCGACGTCTTTCACACGCATCATGGGCTCGGCCACGGCCGTTCTCCTCGGGCTGGACGCCGCCGAGGCTAGCGCCCCGGTTTGTGAGGCTCCT
>DASVIY010000136.1:0-3582 GCA_036386195.1 Acidimicrobiia bacterium
CTGCTCCGCCCACCCTGATTGTGGGTGCGTGGTGGCGAGCGGGCCCCGCCCGATGGCGACCAGCTCCGGGCCGGACCACAACGCGGCCTTCGTCGCGCTCGTGCCGAGATCGAGCGTCAGAACGGTGGTCACGCCGGCAGTTGTGCCGGTGACGACACCGTCACCTCGGCCACGAGACCCCGGCGAGGTCGCGGACGACCCTGCCGAGCGCGGAGAAGTCGTCGCGGCCGTAGCCGGCCTCGCTCGCCGCGCTCAGCAACTGCCGCGCCAGCCCCGATGTGAAGAGCGGTGTGTGGGTACGGGCGGCGAACGCGAGCGCGAGGTCGAGATCCTTGGCCATCAAATCGGTCATGAACCCGGGCCGCCAGTCATTCGACGCCGGGCTGTCGGCGAGGACGCCCTCGAACGGGATGCGCGTGCGGACCGCGACGCAGTCGCCGCTGGAATGGATCAGCACCTCGTGGAGCTTCGACAGGTCGACGCCGGCCTTGGCGGCCATCGTGGTTGCTTCCGCCGTCGCAACCATTTGCGCGGCGTACACGAGGTTGTTGCAGAGCTTCACGACCTGACCCATCCCCGGACCGCCGACGTGCACGATCAGCCCGGCCACGGGCTCGAGCGCCGCGCGCACCGCAGCCAGCGTGTCGGCGTCGCCGCCGACCATGAGCGTGAGGGTGCCGCTCTCGGCGCCGACGGTGCCACCCGAGAGCGGCGCCTCGAGGAAGCGCGCGCCGGTCGCCGCCACCCGCTCGTGCTGGGCGCGCTCGACATCTGGATCGATGGTGGAGCAGTCGACGAGGATCTTGTCTGCACCGAGCACGGGCAACGCGGCGTCGACGACCTCGACGACCTCGGGCGAGCTGGGGACGCACACCAGTGTGATCTCGCTCGCGTCGACGACGCCGCGCGGCCCGTCGCGCTCGATCGCACCCGCGGCGAGGGCGGCATCGATCGGGCCGCGTGAACGCGAGGCGACGGTCACCTCGTGACCGGCCTCGATCAAGTGCCTGGTCATCGGGAGGCCCATGGCTCCGAGTCCGATGAAACCGAGCTTCATGGCCGACCTCCAACGCGCGGCGACGACAGTGACGGCATCCTGGCCGGCACCAGGGGCTCTTGACGCTAGCAAGGACGCTCCTTACGGTGAGCGGCCACCATGACCGCCACCGCGAATCGCGCCGACGGCCTCCGCGACTTGCTCTTCGTCACGCAGGTGTCGCCGTACCGCGACGGTCCTGCCGGCGTGCACGGCGTGCTCGCTCAGGCCGCGACGGGTGTCGCGCAAGCAGCCGAGATGGCCGGCCTGCGCGCTCGACGCGTCGACGACGTGCGCGCGCTTCAACCCGGCGACATCGACCGCGCAACCGCGGTGGCCCTCTTCACGATCGGAGAGACGCCGTGGAGCGAGGAGCAACGCAGTGAGCTGCTCGGCGGGTTGCGCGACGGTCGTCTCGCGGTGATGGCGATCCATTCCGCGACCGATTCGTGCTACGGCTGGGACGACTACGGCCGGATTGTCGGCGCGCGCTTCGACGGCCACCCCTGGACCCAGGACTTCCCGCTCGAGGTGGTCGAGCCCGACCATCCCGCGACGAGCCATCTCGGCGCGGTATGGCCCTGGCGCGACGAGGTGTATCAGTTCCGCGATCTCCGTCCCGACGCCCGGTTGCTCCTGCGTGTGCCTCCCACCGCACTCGACCTCGACGCGCCGGGGGCCAAGCAGCCGCCGTTCGGCTTTCCGCTCTCGTGGTGCTTCACCGAGGGTGGCGGCCGCGTGTTCTCCACGAGCCTCGGGCACTTCCCCGGCGCGTGGGAGAGCCCCGCCTACCTCCAGCACCTTGTCGGCGGGCTCGCTTGGGCGCTGGGGACGGGCTCGTAGGCTGCGGCGCGTGGCCGGCCGCGTGCGCAACCTCTCGCCGTGGGCATCGTGGATGCTGCAGCTGGGGGCGGTCGAGTCTGCCGATCCCTGCCCGCCCGTCGGCGCCGACGATCTCGAGGCGTTCCAGTCGTGGCGCGAGCGCGCGCACGCGCGGCTGCTCGAGATGCTCGGGCCGCCGCCTGATCCCGTCGCGCTCGAGCTCGAGACGCTGGAGTCGGAAGACGCCGGCACCTACCGGCGCGATCGAATCGTGTTCGACGTCGAAGCCACCATGTCGGTGCCGGCGTACCTGCTCGTTCCGCATGCCCGCACCGTTCCCGGCCCCGCGATCCTCGCGGCCCACGGCCACGGAGGCGGCAAGAGCGACGTGTGCGACCTCGACGACGGCGACCCCGCGCGGCGGGCCGTGATCGACGAGCAAAACGCCGGCTACGCCCACGAGCTCGCGTTGCGCGGCTACGTCGTGCTCGCACCCGACCTTCGTTGCTTCGGTGAACGCGCCGACTGGCAGCCCGAGGACAAATATCACTGTGACGTCAACCTGGTGCACGCGCTCATGGCCGGCCGCAACCCGCTCGCCCAGAACCTCTGGGATCTCGGGCGCGCGCTCGATGTGCTCGGCGCACATCCGCTTGTCGATCACGACCGTCTCGGCATGGTGGGCCTGTCGTACGGCGGCACGGTCACCCTGTTTCTGGCCGCGCTCGATCCGCGAGTCGCGGCTGCGGTCGTGAGCGGATACTTCAGCTCGTGGAAGGCGGCACACCGGATGCCGTGGAACATGTGTGGATCGCAAGTGCTCCCCGGCATGCTGGGCGCGTTGGAACATGTCGACCTCGGAGCGATGGTCGCGCCCCGCCCGCTCTTGATCGAGAGCGGCAGCGACGACGATCTCTTCCCGGTCGCGGTCGCCGCCCGGGAGCTCTCGACCCTCGCGCGCGTCTACGAGGCACTTGGTGCCGCCGACCGACTCGAGCACGACGCATTCGCTGGCGGGCACCGCTGGAACGGCACACACGCGTACCCGTTCCTCGACCGCCACCTCGGGCATCAACCACCGTCGACACCATGACCGATGCCGTCGAAGCCCGTTTGCGTGCGCTCGGCCTCGAGCTGCCGGGCCCGTATCCGCCACACGAACCGCTCGACGCAGTCGTCGTCCACGGCGGGACCGCGCGCACGTCGGGACAGCTCGCGCGCGGCCTCGACGGCCAACTCGTGCATCCGGGCATGCTCGACACGACGGTGACGATCGCGGAGGGCGCGGAGGCCGCGCGCTGGTGCGCGCGCAACGCGTTGTCGGTCCTGCGGGCCGAGCTCGGGAGCCTCGACCGGATCGAGCGCGTGCTCACGGTGCTGGGCTTCGTGGCCAGCGCTCCGGGCTTCGTTGCGCAACCGGCGGTCATCGACGGCGCGAGTCGGCTCCTCTACGACGTATTCGGCGATGCCGGCCGGCACTCGCGCTCTGCGATCGGCGTCGCCGCGTTGCCGCGGGGCGCTTCGGTCGAGATCGAGGTCGCTGTCGCGTTACGAGCATGAGCCGAGTAGCTTCGATTGCTGACACTCACGTCATCGGAGGACCGCACGCTCATGGCGCCGCGCATCACGATCATCGGTGGGGGCAGCTACCAGTGGACACCGAAGCTGCTCGTCGATCTCGTCAACACGCCAGCGCTTCACGACGCCGAGATCGTGCTCGAAGA
>DASVIY010000137.1:0-11154 GCA_036386195.1 Acidimicrobiia bacterium
AGCGCGGGTCCTGCTTCGGGCTCACCGCGCTGCTGAAGCGAATGCCGTCCGGCCGTTGGATCGACTCGACCTTGATCACGTCGGCGCCGAGCGCGCACAACCACGCGGTCGCGAACGTTCCGGACCAGAACGCGGTGAAGTCGAGCACACGGACGCCGGCAAAAGGACGCTCGCCGACCCTGGGGCCCGGCTTGATCTCCTGCGGACGCCGCACGGCGAGTCGCGTGTCACCTGTGTTGGCACCGAGCGCCGGCGCCGGGGTCATCACGCGATCCGCGACCGCGGAGCAGCGGAATGGCGCGCGTGGCCGTCGCCACGATTCTCCCGGCTGGTCGACGAACGCTTCGCGCGCGGCGAGCTGCGCGAACGTCGGCAACAGCTCGCCGTTACCAACGACCGCGGCCGGCACCCGCTCCGCCGCACACAGCTCCACGATCTCGTCGGCGGTGTGTTGCCCGGTCCAGCCGCGCAGCAGCTCGTTGACCTCCTTCGCCCGCTGGAACCGGCCGATCATCGTCGCCAGTTGGTCGTCACCCATGAGATCGTCGCGACCCATGCACGTGAGCAGCGACATCCACTGCTGCTTCGTGACGGTCGTGATGCCGACGTATTCCCCGTCGTTCGTGGGCTCGTTGCCGGGGATCATCACCCAGCGAAATGAGCGTTGCATGCCACCCGGAAAGCGGGCCATCAACGTGGGGACGACCGCGAGCGTGAGCTGCGTCGCCTCGAGCATCGACACGTCGACGTGCTCCGGTGAGGAGTTCCGACTCGCGCGGTACCACGCCGTGACCGCGCCGAGCGCGGCGAACGCGCCGGTGATGTACTCGCCGAGATGGCCGCCGACCGTCAGCGGCGTACGGCCCATGTGGCCGTGCACCGACAACGAGCCCGAGCGCGCTTGGAGCACTTCTTCGGGCAACGAGCGCTCGGAGTCGGGCCCGCCGCGCCCGAACGACGAGATCGACACGGTCACCGGCGCGATGCCGAGGAAGCCCATCTCCTCCGCGACGCCGGGACGGAACGACTCGATCACCACGTCGGCACCGGCCACCCACGGCTGCCAGTCGCCGATCACGCTGCGCTGCGACGTGTGCAGATAGTCGAACAAGCGCGGCTTCTCGGCGCGTAGCGGATCACCGTCGGGCGGCTCGAGCTTCACCACGTCGGCACCCAGATCGGTGAGCAGCTTCGAGCAGTAACCGCCCGCGATGCCAGTCGACAGGTCGACGACGCGCAACCCGTCGTAAATCACGCGCGCCTCATCGGTGGTCGGGGACGTCGAGGCCGTACAGCTCGACTGCGTTGGTGTGGAGGAAGCGCTTCACTTCGTCGAGCGGGAGACCGCGGAAGACGCGCTCGATCGTCACGCGCGAGTTGGGCCAGTCGCAGCCGGTGTGGGGATAGTCGGTCGACCATAGGAGATGCGAGAGGTTCATGCGGTAGCGCAGGTCCATGCCGACCGTGTCGATCATGAACGTGGCAAAGAAGTTGCGATTGAACAGCTCGCTCGGCATCGAGTGCATCTTCTCGGTCGCGCCGGTGAACCACCGGTAGCGCAGGAACATGTCGTCGAGCTGTTCGAGCAATGTGGGGATCCAGCCGATGTTGCTCTCCACGAGCACCAGCTTGAGTGCGGAGAACTGCTCGAGGATCCCCGAGAACAACAGGCTGCACGCAACCGGCAGCGCCTGCGCGCCCGCTTTCGCGGAGCCGGTGATGCCCAGGAACGACAGCTCGTTGGTGTCGGGCCACTTCATGCCCGGCCGCGACGGGATGAAGCTGCCGATGTGCACCGCGACCGGGAGGTCGCGTTCCTGCACGACCGACCAGAACCGGTCGTCGTCGGCCTCCGGCGTGAGCGTGCCGTTGGGGTAGCACGAGATCACCACGCCCTTGTGGCCGAGCGTCGTCGCGACCTCGATCTCGGCGATCGCATCGTCGACACCCGTCGTCGGGATGATCGCCTGGCCGATCAAGCGGCCCTCGCCGCCTTCACAGAACTCGGCCAGCCACTCGTTGTACGCGCGTACGCAGGCGATCTGCAGCTCGCGTTCGTCGGCGTAGAGCTTGGCGCCCGACAACGTGACCGACGGATAGAGCACTTGCGCGTAGATGCCGTCGAGATCGAGGTCGTGCAGCCGCGCTTTGGGTTCGAAGCTGCCGGGACGGATCTCGGAGTAACGCAGCCCCGACGGACGGAACTGGTTGTACGAGAGCCCGGCGGTCGCGGTGAGGCCGAGCGGGCGCGAGCGCTTGCCGTCCTCGAAGCTCCAGAAGTCACCCTCGTCGGTGTGCAGCACCTTCGGCGCGCGGTCACGCCACTTCGCGGGCACCCGCTCCTGCCACAGCTCGGGCGGCTCGTTGACGTGCGCGTCGGCATCGACGATCGGGTAGTCGAGATCGACGATGTCGGTGAACTCGGTCTTCATCGCGACTCCTCGGAGGCGGCGGGTCGGAACATCGGCACGCTCACGGTCTTGTCGGGCACGGTCGGGAACGACAGTGGGCGGAACGTGACTTCGACCGGCTGCTCGGCGACGAGTGTCGCCGGCTCGGCATCGACGATGAGCGTGACGATGCGCACCGCCGGATCCTCGTCGAGCGCGACGAGCGCCGTGACGAATGGCACCATGGCTTCGAACGCGGGGAGGAACGGCCGGCGCACCACCGCCCACGAGAACAACCGGCCCCGTCCGCTGACCGGCGTCCAGGTGAACGTGCCGCCGCCGCACGCGGCACACGACCGTGCGGGATACCAGCAGAACGTGCCGCAGATGTCGCAGCGCGGGATCGCGAGCTCACCGCGCGCCGCGCCCGCGAAGAACTCGCCGGTGGCCTCGTCGTCGAGGTCGGGCAGGGGGAAGTCGGGTCGTTTCAGCGCCATGAGCCGTTCACCGATCCTGGCGCAGGATCAGCACCGACGCCGACCCGCCGGTGTAGCCGCCGTACGAGCCGACCTCGCATCCCGGTACCTGCGCCGCAGCCGTGCCCCGCAGCTGCTTGACCACCTCGACGACGTGCGCGATGCCGAGCACGTACGCGTGCGAGAGCAATCCGCCGTGCGTGTTGAACGGCAGCTTCCCGCTGTCATGGTGCAGTGTGTCGCCTTCCACGAACGCGCCGGCACTGCCCTTCGGGCAGAAGCCGAGGTCCTCGATCTGCATCATCGATACGACGGTGAACGGGTCGTACACGGTCAGCACGTCGACGTCGCTCGGTGCGAGCCCGGCCATGGCGAACGCCGGCGGCGCCGCGAACACCTGCGGCGTCGACGTGAAGTCGCGTTGCTGACTCCAGTGCCCTCCCGACGCGGCCTGCCCCTCACCCACTCCGGCGACAACCGCCGGTGGATGCTTCAGGTCGCGGGCCCGCTCGACCGACGTGGTGACGTACGCCGCGCCGCCGTCGGAGATGAGGCAGCTGTCGAACTTGCGCAGCGGGTCGGCGAGCATCGGTGACCCGAGGTAGTCGGCCATCGTCATCGTCTTCTCGTGCATCACGGCGTCGGTGTTGAGGTTCGCGTGACGGCGGCACGCGAGCGCGATCGCACCGAACTGCTCCTCGGTCGTGCCGAACTCGAGCATGTGGCGGCGCATGATCGTGGCGAAGTACACGGGCTGCGGAAACCAGCCGAACGGCACTTCGAGGTTCTGCTTCAACGACTGCGACGCGTGCACTTCGCCCGGGCCGCCGGTCATCGACGCGCGCTGTGTGGCCCACGCGACCGGGAACACGTTGAGCACGTGGCGCGCCCTGCCCGTCGCGATCGCTTGCGCGGCGAGATACGGCGCGGTGGCGGCCCAGGTCATGCCGCCGCCCCACGCCGACGTCCACAGCTCGTGGTCGGTGCCGAAGTGCTCGTGAAACGCGGCCGCGTCGAAGTCGGCGAACGCGCCCGAGTACGTGATCCCGTCGATCTCATGCGGCTCGAGCCCGGCGTCGGCAATCGCGCGATCGGCCGCCTCGGCACCGATCTCGCGCGCGGTGCGGCCCGACGCCTTCGTGTACGCGGTCTCACCGATCCCCGCGATCGCGACCTGCCCCGACACATTGTCGAGCTCGGTCGCGTGGCCCCAGGGCCCGTCGGTCATCGAAGCCCCGCCACCCCTCAGCCGAAGTAGTCGGGCGCGTTGCCCGGCTTCCATTTGACGTTGCAGCCGATGCTCGGACGCTGCGGCTCGGGTGCACGCGCGCCTGACAACGCCGCGTCGACCGCGCCAACGAGGTCGGCTCCCGTAACGGCAACGTCGTTCGACGGCCGGCTGCCGTCGAACTGGCCGCGGTAGACGAGGGTGCGGTCGGCGCCGAAGACGAAGAAGTCGGGCGTGCACGCCGCGCTGTACGCCTTCGCGACCACTTGTGTCTCGTCATAGAGGTACGGGAACCGGTAGGGCTCGCGTCGCATGAGCGCAGGGGCGTCCTCGGGATGCGAGTCGACGTCGTTGCTGTTGATGCCGACGATCGCGACTCCGCGCTGCTCGAGCTCGGCGCCCAGATCCGCGAGCCGCGCCCGGATGCGCTTGACGTACGGGCAGTGATTGCAGAGGAACGCGACCACCAGCACCGGCGTATCGGCGAAGTCGGCGAGCGCGTACGTGCGACCGTCGGGGTCGGGCAGGTCGAAGCCGGGCGCGACGGTGCCGAGCGGCAGCATGGTCGAGGGTGTCGCGACCACTCTCGCTCCTCTCTCGCGATCCGAGCCGGCGTCGCGGCTCAGGTGGCGCTGAACGTTTCGTGCATCCCGAGCTTGAAATGGACGACGGGCGGGGCTCCCGGCTTCGTGTCCACCAGATTGCAGAACATGACGTAGCTGCCCGCCGGCAGCTTGAACGTCTGCGTCTTCGACGTGCCGGGCGCCAGCTTCGCGATCGTGCCGAACTTGTCGGCCCTCGGGATCTTCGCCAGGTCGACGGAGCCGTCGGTGTTGAGCGGCAGCGCGGCGGCATCCTTCGCCTGCACGACCACAAGCTCGTGCTTGATCGAGCCGGCGTTGTCGGCGTCGATCGAGAGCGAGCCCGCCTTGTGCTCGCGCGCATCAGGAGTCACCGAAAACTCCCGAAGCGAGACCTTCACGTCGGCACTTCCGCCGCCGCTGCTGCTCCCACCGCCGCACGCGTTGACGGCGAACACAAGGTCGAGCGGAAGAACCGCCGTCACTCCACGCGTCTTCACGAGATCCTCCTGCACGTCATCCGACACGGCATTCTGTCCGATGACGCTCGCGCACGCTGATCGACGTTCCGGTCCCGCGGCAACGCCGCGCCCACTCCCATCCCCGAACTGGTCCGCGAAGGCTCAAGTATTCCTTGAGGCAATGCGGACCAGTTCGAGGAGTCTGACGAGTCGTGAGGCGGCGCGCTAGGTTCGCCCGACCGTCGCAGCATCCCGGGAGCTCGATCCATGCCCATGCCCACCGACATCGGCGTCATCGATTTGATGATGGGCATCCCGAGCGGGAATCAGGCGCGCTGGTACGACTTTCTCAAGACGCAGCTCCTCGACCGCGAGAGCCGGGAAGACTTCGAGTTCCCGGCCGAGTACATGTTCCACGACGTGCCCCACCTCGAGCAGCTCGACGATCCCGTGCACTTCCTGCTCCAACAGATGGATCACCACGGCATCGCCAAGGCGATGATCGGCACGAGCTTCAAGAACGAGCACGCGCAGCGTGCGATCAAGGACCACCCCGACCGGTTCTTCGGCGGCTTCGAGGTCGACCCCAACCGCGGCATGGAGGCGGTGCGCGAGCTCGAAGCCGCGGTGACCGAGCTGGGCGTGAAAGCGGCCACGGCGTTCCCCGCGGGGCTCACCCCACAGGTGCCGATCAGCGACAAGAAGTTCTATCCGATCTATGCGAAATGCGTGGAGCTCGACATCCCGATCTGCGTGTGCGCGGGCGTGCCGGGGCCGCGTGTGCCGTTCGGCGCGCAAGATGTCGCGCTGATCGACGAAGTGTGCTGGTTCTTTCCCGACCTGCGCTTCGTCACCCGCCACGGCTGCGAGCCGTGGGCCGACCTCGCGGTGAAGCTCATGCTCAAGTGGCCCAACCTCTACTACTCCACGAGCGCGTTCGCGCCGCAGTACTACCCGAAGGACGTCATCCACTTTGCCAACACGCGCGGTGCCGACAAGGTCATGTACGCGGGCTACTTCCCAATGGGCCTGACCCTCGACCGCATCTTCGCGGAGCTGCCCGACGTTCCCTTCCGCGACCACGTGTGGCCCAAGTTTCTGCACGACAACGCGGCACGCGTGTTCAAGCTCGACGAGTGAGCGCGTACACCGACGCGCTGGCGGGGGGCGCGGTCGACACCGCGGTCGGCATACCAAAGTCGCGTGAAGACATGTACGAGTACTACAGCTTCATCCGCAAGCAGGCCCGCGATCCCGAGAGCAAAGACGCGCTGGAGATGCCCGCCGGCTACATGTTCAAGGACGTGCCGAAGTGGGAGGCCGACGAGCTCGACGACCCGCTCGCGTTTCTGCTCGCGGAGATGGACCGTCACGGGCTCGCTCAGTGCCTCGTGAATGTGGAGGATCCCAACGGTGTGCGTGCCCTGCGTGAGCATCCCGACCGCTTCTTCGCGTCGATCGGCGCCAACCCCAACAAGGGCCTGGAAGCCGTTCGCAAGATCGAGGCCTACGCCGCAGACTGGGACGTGAAATGCGTCGGCGCATTTCCGGCCGGCCTCCACCCGCAGGTCGCGATCGACGACAAGAAGTGGTACCCGATCTACATGAAGTGCGTGGAGCTCGACATCGCATTCGCCTCGACCATGGGTGTGCCCGGGCCCCGAATCCCGTTCGCGCCGCAGGACGTCGCCATGCTCGACGAGGTGTGCTGGTTCTTTCCCGAACTGCGTTTCGTCACCCGCCACGGCTGCGAACCCTGGACGGAGCTCGCAGTGAAGCTCATGCTCAAGTGGCCCAACCTCTACTACTCCACCACCGCGTTCGCACCCAAGCACTACCCGAAAGACATCATCCACTACGCCAACACGCGCGGCGCCGACAAGATCATCTTCAGCGGCTACTTCCCGGCCGGGCTGACCTACGACCGCATCTTCGACGAGCTTCCCGCAGTGCCGTTCCGCGACCATGTGTGGCCCAAGTTCCTGCGCGAGAACGCGCAACGCGTCTTCAAGCTTCCGGCCACGCCGTGAGCAGCAACCCGGCCTTCGATGCAGCCGTCTCGACGGGCGTCGTCGAGACGTTTCTCGGGATGCCGTTCGGGCGCGGCGATGCGAAGAAGAAGTACGAGTTCCTCCAGCGGCTGCTGAAAGATCAGGAGAGCCACGATTTCGAGATGCCGGCCGAGTACATGTTCCGCGACGTGCCGAAGTACGAAGCCATCGACGATCCGGTCGAGTTCCTCCTGGCCGAGGTCGACCGCTTCGGCATCACGGCCGGTCTGCTCAACGTGGGCGCACACGACGACAACAAGCGGGCGGTGCGCGAGCACCCCGACCGGTTCATCGGCGCGTGGGGCGTCGACCCGAATCACGGCATGGAAGGCGTGCGCGAACTGGCGGCGAGCGTCACGGAGTACGGCGTGAAGGCGGCGGTGGCCTTTCCCGCCGGCGTCACGCCGCAGGTGCCCATCAACGACAAGAAGTGGTACCCGATCTATGCAACCTGCGTGGAGCTCGACATCCCGATCTTCGTGTGCGCCGGCGTACCCGGACCGCGTGTCGGCATGGCGGCGCAAGATGTCGCGCTCATCGACGAGGTGTGCTGGTTCTTTCCCGAGCTGCGCTTCGTCACCCGGCACGGCTGCGAACCCTGGACGGAGCTCATCGTGAAGCTCATGTTGAAGTGGCCCAACCTCTATTACTCCACCAGCGCGTTCGCACCCAAGCACTACCCCGACGACATCGTCCACTTTGCCAACACGCGCGGCGCCGACAAGGTCATGTATGCGGGCTACTACCCGTCGGGCCTCACACTCGATCGCATCTTCGCGGAGCTGCCGCACGTGGCGTTCCGCGATCAGGTGTGGCCCAAGTTTCTTCGCGAGAACGCGACCCGCGTCCTGAAGCTCGACCAATGAGCACCGGACCGCTCGACGGCGTCAAGATCATCGAGCTGCCCAACATCGGACCGATGCAATTCGCGGGGATGGTGCTCTCGGATCTCGGTGCCGATGTGCTCCGCCTCGATCGCGCGAGTGCGGTCGAGGCCGGCGTGGGCTTCATGGAGGCGAAGCCGTACGCGGTGATCGATCGCGGGCGACGATCAGCGGGCGTCGACCTGAAGCACCCCGATGGCGTCGCGATGGTGTTGCGGCTGTGCGAGCACGCCGACGTGTTCCTCGAAGGCTTCCGTCCCGGTGTCGCGGAACGCCTCGGCGTCGGACCGAATGACTGCCGCGGCGTGAACCCGCGTCTCGTCTACGGCCGCATGACCGGTTGGGGCCAGAGCGGCCCGCTGGCGGGCGACCCGGGCCACGACATCAACTACCTGTCGATCGCCGGCGTGCTGTACCACCTCCGCCACGAGGGTGGCCCGCCGCACCCGCCCATCAATCTCCTGGCCGACTTCGGCGGCGGCGGGATGCTGCTCGCCCTCGGCGTCGTGTCCGCGCTGTTGGAGCGCGAACGGTCAGGCGAAGGCCAAGTGGTCGACGCCGCGATGGTCGAGGGCAGCGCGCTGCTCATGAGCATCTACTACGGCCTCGATGCGATGGGCATGTGGTCGGCGCCCGGCACCAACATGCCCGACGGCGGCGCGCACTTCTACCAGGCGTACGAGACCGCCGACGGTGAATGGGTCACGGTCGCGAGCTACGAGCCCCAGTTCTACGCCGAGCTCCTACGCGTGCTCGAGCTCGACGACCTCGATCCCGCCGATCAGTGGGATCCGGAGCCGTGGCCCGCGCTCAAACGCCGCTTCGCCGAGATCTTTCGCACGAAGACCCGCGACGAATGGGTCGAGATCTTCCGCGGGCACGAGGTGTGCTTCGCGCCGGTGCTGAGCATGCGCGAGGCACAAGCGCACCCGCAAAACATCGAGCGCGAGGTGTTCGTCGACGTCGCCGGGGCTCCGCACCCGGCGGCTGCACCCCGCTTCAGCCGCACCCCGGGCGCGGTGGCTCGGGTGCCGGTCGCACCCGGCACCGACACCGACACCGCCCTCGTCGACTGGGGCCTGTCCGCCGAGGAGATCGCGGCCTTGAAGGCCGCCGGCGCGATCGCCTGACCGGCGCCTCGTCGCGTCGTATTCTGCGCCCATGATCAACGCGCTGCGCGAGGAGCTGCTCGCGATGATCGCCGAGGAGGAATTCCTGACCGCCGCGCTCGAAACCGCCGGCGAGCTCGACGACGTCGACGTTGCCGCCGCGCACCCCGAGCTCCGCGCCGTGCAGGCCCGCCATCACGAACGCCTCTGGGCGATGCTCGACGACCTCGAGACGTGGCCCGGCCGCCGCTTGGCCGGCGATGACGGCGCGGAGGCTGCGTGGCGAATCGCGCAGCGCGCCCTGCTCGACCCCGAGCTCCAACGCCGGTGTGTCGAGCAGCTCGAGGTCGCGGTCGCGCTGGGCGACGCCGAGCCGCGCCACTACGCCGCGCTCTTCGACCGGCTGTGCATGGCCGAAGGACGTGATCAGGTGTTCGGTTCGCAGTTCGTGGCCTCCGCCGACGGCGCGACCGCGGTGCCGTGGCCGATCGCCGATGTGCTCAATGTCGACGAACGCCGGGCGCGCGTCGGGCTCGGTCCACTCGCCGCACACGCGCGCGTGATGCGCGACGCGTACGCACAACGCCGCCCCGTCTCCGCCGGCCCCTAGCGCCGCCGGCGGCGCAACGAAAGCTCGCTTCTTGGATGAGTTTTCGACCGCTACGGTCGAAGACTCTGCCCGGAACGGAACCCTGTGGCGGCTTACTCGCCGGCGAGGGTGCTCGGCACGACGGTGTCGGTGCTGCGCCAGCAGTACCAGGCCGCGACCGATCGGTACGGTCGGTAGACCTCGCCGAGCATTTCCAGCTCCTTGGGTGTCGGGGCCTCCGGCAAATCGTGCAGCAGCGCATAGCCCTTGCGGACGGCGAAGTCGTCAACCGGCCAGACGTCGAGGCGGCCGAGCTGGAAGATCAGGAACATCTCCGCGGTCCAGCGGCCGATGCCGCGCACCAGCGTGAGCTCCCGCACGATCTCGGCGTCGGATAGACGGCCGATACGGTCGAGCTTGACGTCGCCGTCCAGCACCTTCTCCGCCAGGTCACGCACCGACGCGGTCTTGCTCCCCGACATCCCGGCGCCGCGCAACGCGTCGACGGGCAGCGCCAGCACCGCCTCGGGCGTGGGCGGCCCGTCGAACAGCGCCTCGAAACGACCATGGATCGCCGCGGCCGCTTTCCCCGCAAGCTGTTGGTAGTTGATGGCGCGGGCGAGCTCCGCGAAGTGCTCGCGGCGGGGCCGGCCGCGGCGCAGGTCGCACGGACCGGCGGTCGTGATGATCCCGCGAAACGCGGGCGAACGCCGCGCCAGCTCGTCGGACGCGTCGACAAGCGCTTGGCGCGGCCTCCGGGGCATGCGCGTCAGCTCCGCTTGACCGCGACCAGCTCGACGGGCTCGTCGAAGCCACGGAGCTCGTGGGTACCGGCGCCCGAGAATCGGAGTCCTTCGTCGGCCGGTGCCGCAACCGCGTCTCGAACCGCGGTGGTGCACACAACCGCGCCGGGCGCCGCCAGCTTCACCGCCCTCGCCGCGACGTTGACGACCGGACCGTAATAGTCGCCCTCACTGCGCACTAAGCCGCCGAAGGCGAGCCCGCCGCGCAATTCCGTCAACACCGGATGAGCAGAGACGAACGTGCAGAGATCGAGGGCCGTTCGACACGCCGCCGCGACATCGACCGCGACGAACATCGCCTCGTCGCCGATCATCTTCACCACATGGCCGTCATGGGCCGTGATGATGTCAGCAGCGGTGCCTTCGAAGTCGGCAATGGAGTGCGCGAGCTCGTGCGTCGAGAGCTCTTGTGACCGCGTCGTAAACCCGACAAGGTCGACGAAACCCACCGCGAGCTGCGCCTGGCGGTAGCTGGCATCAGCACCCTCGGCGAGCGCCGAGCGGCGGCTGGCCGCCTCGAGGTGCGGAGCGAGAATTGTCTGGAACACTTGCGGAAAGGTGCTCAGCGTCACGGCGCCTTCC
>DASVIY010000138.1:0-3604 GCA_036386195.1 Acidimicrobiia bacterium
AAGTACCTCTCGCTCGTCGGCCTGATGATCGTGGCGTTCGGGATCTCGTTCGAGTTTCCGGTCGTGCTGATGTTCCTCTTGCTCGCGCACGTGTTAACCACTGTGCAGCTGCGCAGGTGGCGTCGCCCGGCGATCCTGATCATCGTGATCTTCGCGGCGGTCATCACACCGAGCCAAGACCCATACTCACTGTTCTTCATGGCCGTACCGATGTACATCTTCTATGAGCTGTGCATCCTTATCGGGAGGATCCTGAAGCGATGACCCCCACCAAGCGAAAGTCGACCACGCCGTACCGCGCGCCGCGCCGCCGCCGAGAGATCACGATCGCCGTGGCCGCCGCGATTGCCGTGCTCGTTCTCACCGCGACGGCGATCTACCTGGTCAAGCCGAAGCACCACGCCGGGTCGCCGACGTCCATCTCGGGCCCGACCAACTCGCTCCCGGCGGTGACGGACACCACGCCCGCCACGCCGGGCGCGGGCGTCGTGCCTCCGGGGGCAACGGCAACCGCACCGCCGGTTGGGTCCACGCCGGCGTCGACCGCTCCATAGGCTCCGCCGGAGCAAACCAGTCGACGGCCCCGCACCGGTAAGGATCTCCACATGAGCAGCGCGCTCCGCGAGGCATTCGAGGCCGAGCGCGACTTCGCCCTCGATCCCTTCCAGTCGCGCGCGCTGGACGCCCTCGACGCCGGCCAGTCGGTGCTCGTGGCCGCGCCCACCGGCTCCGGGAAGACCGTCGTCGCCGAGTACGCGATCGCCCGCGCGCTCGCGACCGGCGAGAAGGCGTACTACACGACACCGCTCAAGGCGCTGTCCAACCAGAAGTACGGCGAGCTCGTTGCCCGCCACGGCCCGGAGCGGGTGGGCCTCCTGACGGGCGACAATTCGATCAACGGCGACGCGCCCATCGTCGTGATGACCACCGAAGTGCTACGCAACATGATCTACGCGGCGTCGCCCACACTCGCTGGGCTCCGGTACGTCGTGCTCGACGAAGTGCACTACCTCCAGAACCGGTACCGCGGCGCGGTGTGGGAGGAGGTGATCGTGCACCTCGCGCCCGAGGTCGACCTCGTCTGCCTCTCGGCGACTGTGTCGAACGCGGAGGAGTTCGCCGAATGGATCCAGACGGTGCGGGGCACGACCGAAGCGGTCATCGAGGAACGCCGGCCAGTAGAGCTGGTGCATCTGTACCTCGTCGGCGAACGCGGCGCGGACCAGCTGCACCTGCTGCCGACCTTCGTCGATCGCGACGAGGCCGACGGCCTGCGGCCCAACCCGGAGGCAGCGCGGCTCGACAGCCGGGCGGCGCAACGCACCGGATGGCGAGGCCGGCCCCGCGGCCGGTTCCACACCCCGAGCCGAACCGAGACGGTGGAGCGCCTCGCCGCCGAAAACATGCTTCCCGCGATCGACTTCATCTTCAGCCGCGCCGGTTGCGACTCGGCGGTCGAGCAGTGCGTCGCGGCCGGGCTCCGGCTCACGACCCGCGACGAGCGTCACCAGCTCCGCCGCATCGCCGACGCCAAGACCGCCGCGCTCTCCGACGCCGATCTCGAGGTGCTGCGATTCGCGGAATGGCGCGAGGGCCTCGAAGCCGGGATCGCCGCGCACCATGCAGGCATGGTCCCCCCGATGAAGGAAGCGGTCGAGGAGGGCTTCGCGGCCGGCCTGGTCAAGATCGTGTTCGCGACCGAGACGCTGTCGCTCGGGATCAACATGCCGGCGCGGTCGGTCGCCATCGAGAAGCTCTCGAAGTTCACCGGCGAACGCCACGAGTTCCTCACTCCGGGGGAGTACACCCAGCTCACCGGGCGCGCCGGCCGGCGGGGGATCGACGAGGTGGGCTACGCCGTCGTCTGCTGGAGCCCGTTCGTGCCGTTCGATCAAGTGGCCGGCCTGGCGTCGCGCCGGGCATCGGCGCTGACGTCGTCGTTCCGCCCCACCTACAACATGGCCGCCAACCTGGTGCGCCGGTATCCGCCCGATGTCGCGCGTCACCTGCTCAACCTGTCGTTCGCGCAGTTCCGCGCCGACCGCGACGTGGTGGCGCTCGAACGTCAGCTTGATCGCAGCCGCTCCTTGCTCGCCGCGCAGCACGGCGGTGCGCACAGCGACTACGGCGACGTGCAGGAGTACCGCCGCCTGGTGACCGCGCTCGAGTCGGAGCGCAGAGAGCGCGGCAGCTCACGGCGGATCGGCGAGGCCCTCGAGGCGCTGCGCCCGGGCGACGTGCTCACGGTCGGACGCCGTGGCGGACGCGTCGCCGTGCTGGGTCACGACCACCGGCGCGGCGGCGGTACACGCGTCCTCGCGCTGCGAGCCAACCGAGAGCTCGTGCGGTTGAGCGCCGATGACTTCGACGGGCTCCCCGAGGCGGTCGGACGCATCGAGCTGCCGCAACCCCACGCGCCGCGGAATCCCGGCTTCCGGCGGGCCGCCGCGGATGCGCTGCGCAAGGCGCGATTGCGCACGGCCCGTCCACCGGGGGAGCACAACGGGAGCCGCAACGAGCTTGCAGCGGCGGTGGCGCAACATCCGGTGCACCGCGATCCTGAACGTGACGTGCGCCTGCGCGCCGCGGGACAAGCGGAACGGCTCGAACGCGACATCGCCAGGCTCGAACGCCGGGTCAAGGGGCGCACCGAGAGCCTGGCGCGCCAGTTCGACCGTGTGCTGCGCGTGCTCGAGGCATGGGGATACGTCGACGGCTGGGAGCTGACCGAAGCGGGCGGGCTCCTCGCTCGTCTGTACGCCGAGACGGATCTGATCGTTGCGGAAGCCTTGCGTGAAGGGCTGCTCGATCGTCTCCGACCGGCCGAGCTGGCCGCGGTCGTGTCCTGCTTCACCTTCGAGCAGCGCGGACCCGACGACCAGGGGCCGGCACCGCCGGCGCATTGGCCGACGAAGGCGGTAGCGAAGCGCTCCCGCGAGATCGAGCGCATCTGGCGTGACCTGCACCACAACGAGGACGACGCGGGCCTGCCCGAGACCCGTTCACCCGACCCCGGGTTCGCACCCCTCGCCTACGACTGGGCGGAAGGCGACGACCTCGCCGACGTGCTCGACGACGACGAGATGACCGGCGGCGACTTCGTACGCAACGTGAAGCAACTCATCGACCTGCTCCGCCAGATCGGCGAGGTTGCGCCCGACGCCGCGACGCGCGCCGCCGCGCACGCTGCCGCCGACGCCTGTTTCCGTGGTGTGATCGCAGCGTCGAGCGTGGTCAACACGTGAGCGACGCCGGCATCCGCAAAGGGGTCACATGGGGCCACCCGGCCTCCGGAGCGTGCGATCTCAAGGTTGCCGGCACCGATGCCGACCTTGCGGCCGCAGCACAGAGTCGACCGGGGTCGTCGATCTGGTGGCGACCCGCGCCCGACGCCGACCTCGCTCGGGCGCTCGGGCTCGTGACGACGCCCGAGCCCGGGTCAACCGAGGTCACGCTCGACGCGCTGGTGCTCGACGCGGCCGGCCTCGATCCTGGCTCGCTGGCGGTCAACATGGTTGTCCTCGGGGCCGCGCCCGACCGGTTGCGCAGGCGAAGCCGCAGCCGTGCGGTACGCGTCGAGATCGACGGGCGTCCGCTGTTCGCC
>DASVIY010000139.1:0-1514 GCA_036386195.1 Acidimicrobiia bacterium
CCGTTCGCGGCCGGCGTCATGACAGTGCAGATGGGGGACCGAAAGGTCGACGTCTGGTATCCGGCCGACCCGAGCGCGGTAAGGGGCAAGAAGCACGACGTGTACTACCTGAGGAGCTGGCTCCAGTCGAGCGTCGCGGCACTCATACCCGCCGACATCAATCCCCCGTTCGAGACCGACGCGTTCCGCGACGTCCCGGCGAGCACGGGCTCCTTTCCGCTCGTGCTCTTCAGCCACGGCGACCAGGGATACCGCGATCAGTCGACGTTCCTCACCTCGCACTTGGCGACATGGGGCTTCATCGTGGCGGCGCCCGACGAACGCGAGCGCGGCCTCGAGTTCGTGCTCGGTGGGGGCCCGGCCCACCCGATGACCGATAGTCAGACGCTGCGCGCGACCGTCAACACGCTGCACGCCGCGAGCACCAAGCGCGGCGGTCGCCTGGCCGGACGCGTGAAGCCAGGCAAGGTCGTGGTGACGGGCCACTCGGGCGGTGGATACGCGGCAATGCAGTTCGCGAGCCAGGCCGACGTCGCCGGCTACGTTTCGCTCGCGGCGGGCGCTGCCCTCGATCCCAGCCGACCCACCCTCACGCTGCCCGACAAGCCCTCACTGTTCATGACCGGCTCGATCGACACGGTGGTGCCAACGGCCGAGGTCGCGGGCGGGTACGCCGCGGCGTCGAAGCCGAGCCGGCTCGTGACCATCGGCAACGCGGGCCACCTCATGTTCGCCGACATCTGCCTCATCGGCACCAGCGGTGGTGGGGTGATCGCGCTCGCCAAGAAAGCCGGCCTGCCGATCCCGGCAGACATCGAAAAGGAGGGCACCGACGGCTGTCAGGCGGGCGCGCTACCGGCACGCGACGGGTTCCAGGTCGTCGACCATTACGTCACCGCGGCGGTGCGCTCCATGTTCGGCATCGACAAGCGACCCGTCGGCTTGGAGCCGTCGGTCGCGAACGACTTCGGCAACGTGAAGGTGGCCTACCGCCAGAAGCTCTGAGGCGCAGCCGCGCGCGCGGCGCGGACGCGATGGACGCGCGCCCTCACCGGTGGCAGGGTATGGCCCCGACCGTTGCGAGGGAGTCGTGATGCGCGTTCGGATCGGGATCGCGACGCTGGCGTTGTTCACGATCGGACTCGTCGTGCTCGCGGCACCTGCGCACGCCGCAACGTTCACGGTCACCACGACAAATGACGTCGTTGACCCGGGTGACGGCCTGCTGTCGCTGCGCGAGGCGTTCGCACAGGCGAGCTCCACGGCCGGCGCGGACGTGATCGATCTGTCCCCCGCGGCGAGCTACTCGCTGACCATCTGCGCGCCGGGCGCCTTGGTGCACACCGGCGCCGACGCGCTCACCCTCCAGGGTCACGGCGCCACGATCACCCAGACGTGTCAGAACACGCCCATCCTGCGCAGCGACGTCGCCGCGCCGACCTTCACCGTCGACGCCGTCACCCTGATCGGTGGGCCCAACAGCGGCGTGTCGGTGAACGGCGCCGGGGTCCTCT
>DASVIY010000140.1:0-1785 GCA_036386195.1 Acidimicrobiia bacterium
GGCGAAGCGGCGGAGCTCGGGCGCTACGGCGTGACTGCCAACGCGATCGCGCCCGCCGCCCGTACCCGCATGACCGAAGCGGTTTTCGCCGACACGATGGCGAAGCCCGATGACGGATTCGACGCGATGGCGCCCGACAACATCGCGCCGCTCGTGGTCTGGCTCGGCAGCGAGGAGTCGCGCGGCGTCACCGGACGGGTGTTCGAGGTCGAAGGCGGCATGATCAGCGTCGCCGACGGGTGGCAGCACGGGCCGACGCTCGACAAGGGTGAGCGATGGGATCCCGCCGAGGTCGGCGCGACGGTGCGCGACCTGCTCGCGAAAGCGCCCGACCGTCCGCCGGTCTACGGCACGCCGTAACCGAACCGCTTCACAATCTCCTCACATTTGCCCGCTACCGTGACGGCTTCTCGAGGAGGCGCGGATGTTGGTGCAGCTCGTGTTCGGGTTCCTCATCGCCGTCGCGATCTTCGTGCCACTCGAGCGCGTGTTCGCTCTTCGCCCCGACCAGAAGGTGCTGCACCACGGTTGGCGCAGCGACGTGGTCCATTTCGTCGTCACCAACCCGCTGAAGAAGGGGCTCGTGATCGTTGCGCTCGCGGTGCCGTTCGTCATCCTGCGCGCGACCGCCGGCAGCCTCACCGGACCATTGGTGACCGCGCAGCCGTGGTGGCTGGAGATGCTCGAGGCCATCGCGCTCGCCGACGTCTTCGCGTACTGGGGTCATCGGTTCGCGCACACCGTTCCGTTTCTCTGGCGCTTCCACCGCGTCCACCACAGCATCGAGGACATGGACTGGCTCGCCGCGTCACGCGTGCATCCGCTCGACGGCGTGTTCACCAGCTTCGTGGCCGTGCTTCCGCTGGTCGCGCTCGGGTTCTCCGCCGCGTCGTTCGGCGCGTATCTCGTCGTCATCCCGATACAGGCGCTGCTGATCCACTCCAACATCAAGTGGCGTTTCGGTCCGCTCGAGTGGGTGACCGGCACGCCGAGGTGGCATCACTGGCATCACGCCGCGGAGCCCGCAGCATGCGACAAGAACTTTGCGGCGCTCCTCCCCGCCGTTGACGTCGTCTTCGGCACCGCGTTCATGCCGAAGGATCGGTGGCCGGCGGCCTACGGCCTGGGCGCGGGCGCCGCGCCGGTACCCGGAGGTTGGTGGCGCCAGATGCTGCATCCGTTCCGCCCCGCGCAACACGCGCTCGACGCGCCGCCGGCGCCGCCATCGGACGCCGGCGCGATCGAGGAGCCGCCGCTCGTGCCTGCGTGAGCGCATGGATCACGCCGTTCACGCGAGCATGAGACGTGGCCCCCGACGATTTCGACGACGAGCTCACGGATGCGCTCGACGACGAGCTCGGCGATCTGCCAGTCGTCGAGCTCGAGGATGCCGAGCTCGGCATTCGACCCGAGGACCGCTATGCCGCGATTCCGCCCGGCCCGAAGCTCATCCGCCGCCGCGTCCACGGTGAGTCGCGTCGCGGGCCGGCGTATCTGCTGCTCGGTCTCTTCCTGCTGGTCGCGCTGGCCGCGTGGTTGGGCAACAACAGTCGCCACGAAGCGACGAACGCAACCGGCGAGGGAACGGCCGGCGAACACGTCATCCGCGTGTTCCAGCACCTCACCAACGCGCAGGTCGTCGTGCGCAGCGGCAGTGAAGAGTTCCTCGTCGACGTGGACCGCGGCTCGGTCGTCCCGCTCCGGCCGCGCGACTTGTCACCGCAGCAGCCGGTCGATCGGCTGGTCGCGACGGGCGGCACACTCGTCGCACAGGTGAACGGCCAC
>DASVIY010000141.1:0-4579 GCA_036386195.1 Acidimicrobiia bacterium
ACGGTCGCACCCCGCTGCACCGCTGCTCCCGGCAACAACTCGCCGAGCGGGCCGGTGACCGGCAACACCCGGTCACGCGCCAACACCACCGGTCGCACCACCCGCGCTGCACTGTCAAGGAGCTCGCGTGCCTCACGGTCACGCCGGGGAAGCACAGTTACCGTCACCGGCTCACCGTATCGAACATACGTTCGATCGGTCAAGTGCGCCGTTTTCTCGAACTGGCCCGCGTTCGCTCAAGGAAAACTTGAGTTTTCGCGTACCAGTTCGATTCAGGGCGGGCGGTACTTCGAACTGGCCCGCGTTCGCTCAAGGAAAACTTGAGCATTCGCGGACCAGTTCGTTGATTCGGGGATTTGGCCGCCCGGGGATTACGCAGTTGGTTCGGGTGGGATCACCGGCTCGACGCCGATGGCCCGCAGATTGTCGGGCGACCAGCCCGCCTCGTCGCCGTAGTACCCGAAGAGGTGCTCCATCGTCTCGACGACCTTGGGCTCGAGCGCGTGCCAGCGCTCGGGCGGCGCCTCCACCGTCACGACGTTGGAGTACACGGTGACCCCGGTTGCGCCGAGATCGAACAGCCGGCGGGCAAGCACATCGGGCGGGCGGGCACCCTCGGTGGAGGCCATCGATGCGTACCGCTCGATCGACATGCTCGTGAGCGACCGGTTGCACTCGAAGACGTGCACGGACGGCGACGCGCCCGCACGTGCGGTGACAGTGATCTCCTGGCCCATGGACTCGAGGTTAGGGCGGGTCGAGGAGTCCGGTGGAACCGCTCAGGCCGTGCGCCCGAGCGCCGCCAGCAGCTCAGTCTGGCGGTCGGCCCCGGGCGGCGCCTCCAAGCGGGTGCCGAACATGCCACTGCCGGCGAGCAGGTCGGCCTGGGGCTCGAGCACGCCCCAGCACGCCTCGACCAGCTCGGGATCGAGCCTCGTGTCCTGGCCGGTCGACGTGGCGACGTCCCAGCCGTGGATCAGCACGTCGATGTAGCGGTGCCCGCCGTACACCTCGCCCGGAACGGGCCCGTACGACACGGCACACGGGCGCTCCATCACGCCCGGGGCGCGGAACGCGTCGCCCGCGATCTTCGCCGAGGCGTCGTACGCGCCCAGGGGGTCGTCGCCCAGCACGTCGCCGTCGAGGCGGGTGCCGACCTCGTCGATCGTCTTGCCGGCGGTCAGCTCGCCGGCCCAGAGATTGCCGCTCACGATGTGGTTGACGAGCTCACGTACCGTCCAGTCGCTGCAGTCGGACGCGCGCTGCCACTGTTCGGCGCCGACATCGGCCACGAATCGCCGGGTCGAGTCGAGTGCCCGTACGTGCAGCTCACCGAGGTCGGTGCTCATGGTCCGCTCCTGTTCGACGACGTCTGCTGACGCCCCATGCAACGCCGCGTGGTCGCGGCCGTCAAGGCCGGGACGTTACAGGAACAGCCGTCCGGGTGGCGGCGCGACCCCGCGCCAGCACAGTCCGTCCATGAACACCCACGATCTGCGGTGGATGGCGCTCGGCCCGTAGCCGGCGAGCGCGTGCTTGTGGACGGGCGCGGGATAGCCCACGTTCGACTCGAAGCCGTACGCCGGATAGTTCACGGACTCCTCGATCATGTAGCGGTCGCGCGTCACCTTGGCGAGGCATGACGCGGCGGCAACCGAAAGACACTTGGTGTCGCCCTTGATCACCGTGGTGACTTTGGCCCCGAGACCGAGGTAGTCGAACGAGCCGTCGAGGATGATGCGGTCGGCCACGAAGCCCTGCGCGGCGAGCTGCGCGAGACAACGCCGGCCCGCAGCCCGCTGCGCCGCGGTCATGCCCAGGTCGTCGCACTCCTCGTGTGACGCGTGGCCGATCGCGAACGCGAGCGCCCATCCCCTCACCTTCGTCGCCGCCACCTCCCGCTGTTCGCGCGTCAGCTGCTTGCTGTCGCGCACACCGCGCAGATGCGTGTGACCGGGAACGACCGCCGCCACGGTCACCGGCCCGGCCCACGCGCCCCGGCCGACCTCGTCGATGCCGACGACGACGCGTTCGCCGGCATCCCAACAGCGGCGTTCGATCCGTAGTGTGGGCGGCGCGCGACGCGCGGGTGTCGCCGTGGTGATCAATGGCACTACCGGACGATAACAAGTCAATAAATGTGACGCGCACGTCTTCAGATCGAAACATCCGAGGATTAGTGTCAGCAACGTGCAACCGGGAGTCCGAGTCGAAGTTCGATCTCGTTTCGATCAGCACTGGGCGCGTGGGTTCGAGATCGAGGAAGTCATCGAGGCCAACGGCAACGGTCCGCATTATCGGGTGCGGCGGCGCAGCGACGGCTCGGTGCTCCCCTCCCTCTTCGTCGACGAGGAGCTTCGCGAAGAGAAGAAGCGCCCGATGTGGTGGGTCTGACGCGCGTCGTGCGCGTCAGCCGGTTTCGAGGTCGCGATTGAGCGCGGCGATCAGGTCTTCCACCGAGATGGCCTGATAGGTGGTCGTGCGCATCGTGCCGCGCGCCGCGAGCTTGATCGCCGCCCGGGCCATCGCGGATTCGTCGGGCGCCTCGATGACGTTGAGGAAGTCGTACTGGCCCATGAGGCCGTACTGCGCGACCACCTTGAGGCCCATGGCCTCGACCTCCTGGGTGACCTCGCGGATCCGCTCCGGGCTCTCCCGCACGGTCGCCCAGCCGTCGGGTCCGAGTGTGGTGAGCATCACATATGTCGACATGCGCGCAGCCTAGCTAGGTCGCCTCGAGCCGGGCGATGTTGGCCGCCTCGCCGGGGTCGGCTGCAGTCGCGAACCACGCGCCGAGCATCTCGCGTGCCACGTCAGGGCTGGTCAGCCGGAGGCTCATGACGAGCACGTTCGCGTCGTTCCACTTGCGCGCGCCCTCGGCGGTCGCCGCGTCGGTGCACAGGGCCGCTCGCACCCCGCGCACCTTGTTTGCCGCGATCGACGCGCCGGTGCCCGTCCAGCAGAAGAGCACGCCCGTGTCGGCGTGACGCTGCGCAACCGCTTCTCCCACGCGGCGCCCGACGTCGGCCCATTCGAGGGCCTCCCCCGCCGGCGGGCCCACCAGAGTGAGATCGTGACCCTGCTCTCGCAGCGCGGCCTCGACCGCTCCGGTGAGCTCCGTCTTCTCGTCGGAACCGAGCACGACACGCACGGTTTCAGCCTATGACGAGCAGGCGGACGCGACCGGGGGCCGCGCCCGTATCCTGACCGGATGCCCGCCGGACCGACGACCGTCGCGATCGTGCCCCACACCCACTGGGATCGGGAGTGGTACGCGCCGTTCCAGACGTTCCGGGTACGGCTCGTGGGCCTCCTCGACCAGCTCCTCGAAATCCTCGAACGCGATGCGTCCTACGCCCGGTTCCTCCTCGACGGCCAGACCGCCGTGCTCGACGACTACCTCGACATCCGACCGGAAGCCGCCGACATCCTGCGCCGGCTCACCGCGAGCGGCCGCGTTTCGGTCGGGCCGTGGATGATCCTGATGGACGAGTTCATGGTCTCGGGCGAGACGATCGTGCGCAACCTGCAGCTCGGCTTGCACCGCGCCGCGGAGCTCGGCGGCGCGATGCCCGTCGGCTACCTCCCCGACATGTTCGGCCACATCGCGCAGATGCCCCAGATCCTTCGCCTCGCCGGGCTCGAGCACGCGGTGGTGTGGCGAGGCGTGCCGGCAGCGATCGACAAGACGGCCTTCTGGTGGGAAGCGCCCGACCGGTCGCGTGTGCGCGCCGAATACCTCTACGGGTCGTATTCGAACGGCCGCGACCTTCCCGACGACGCGAAGCAACTCGTCGGCCGTGCGCACGGCTACGAGCTCGAGCTCGGTCCCGCTCGACTGCCGGGCGGCGGCATCGTGTTGATGAACGGCACCGACCACCAGCTGCCCCAGCCGTGGCTCGGCCGGGTCGTCGCAGAAGCCAACGAGCAGCAGGACGATTACCGCTTCGTGGTCACCTCGCTCGCGGAGTTCCTCGCCGAGCAACCGGTCGACGGGCTTGCCACGTGGCCCGGCGAGCTCCGGTCGGGCGCGCGTGCCAACGTGCTCATGGGAGTCGCGTCGAATCGCGTCGACGTGCACCAGGCGTGCTCCCTCGCCGAGCGGGCGATCGAACGCCGGGCCGAACCGCTGTGCACACTCCTGCTCCCGGCCGATGAGTACCCGGGCGCGCTCCTCGACGTCGCGTGGAAGCAGCTCGTGCTCAACTCCGCGCACGACTCGTCGTGCGCGTGCAGCGCCGACGAGGTCGTCGACCAGGTGCTGGTGCGGTACGCGGAGGCGCGCCAGATCGGTGACGCGCTCACCGGTCTCGCGATTCGTCGCCTCGCAGCCGGCATCGACGCACCGCCATCGTCGACGATCGTCGTGAATCCGACGCAACACGAGCGCAGCGGGCCGGTGCAGGGCTACGTGCGCGGCGACGGTGCCGTGCACATGGTCCGCGCGGACGGCACACCGTGTTGCACGCAGGAACTGCGCGTCGTGCGTGGTGAGGGTTTCTCGACGTTGGCGACCGGCCAGAAGGTGCGCTGGGTGCTCGACCTCATGCGCGGTCCCGAGTTCGCGGGCGAGCAGATC
>DASVIY010000142.1:0-2045 GCA_036386195.1 Acidimicrobiia bacterium
TTCGAGACCCGCGCCGGTGCCGGCGCCGCGGCCGTCGTCCTCGGCGCGGAGGGAGGCAACGCCGCGATCGGCGCGCGGGTCACCCGAACGCATCCGTTCCTCGACCGCTACCGAGGCGACCAGGAAGACGTGACGCGCGACCTCTACGACGCCCGCTTGTTTCGGGAAGAGATCTTCGTACCGATCGTCAACGAGGTCGGCGAGCAACTCGCCGCATTCGACGTCAACACCTGGTCACTGCCCGATCCCGACGGCCGCCTGGGCCAGGCCGCCGCCAAGAAGCTCGGGGTGGGCACGCCGGCGTCGGCCGCCGTGTACGCCGCGGTCGGCGACGCCGGGGCGGCCGCGCCGCTCCTCGGGGCGCTCGGCTCGCTCGACGCCGAAGGCACCGTCGCGATCGTGGGCTTCGGTGGCGGGCGCGCCACCGGCGTCACAATCGTCGCCGATGCGCCGGTTCCGGGTGCCGCGCTCGTTGTCGACGCGCTGGCGGGCGGCCGGTCAGTCGCATACCCGGAGGCGTTGCGAGCCCGCGGCCGGCTGGTCCCTTCCGGCGAGACGATCCCGATGGGAGTGCCACCCGAGAGCGCGATGTTCGTGCGCGGCGCGAGCGAGATGCTGGGGCTGCTCGGCGCCCGATGCGTCGAGTGCGGCACGATCAGCACCCCGCCGTCGATCCATCCCCACTGCATCAGCTGCGGCGGCTCGAAGTTCGAGCTCGTCTCGCTCGCGCGTCACGGCGTCGTCCACACGTTCGTCGTCAACTACGCCATGCCGCCGCCGTTCATCGCGCCGCTGCCCCTGGCGGTCATCGACCTCGACGACGGCGCCCGCGTCATGTTGCAGACCGTGGGTGACGGCGCCGGGCTCGCGATCGGCACCGCGATGGAACTGGTGCTGCGCCGGTACGCGTACGAGCGCGGCGTGCCGGTCTACGGCTGGAAGGCGCGTGCGCTCGACGCGCCGGCACTGCCCGAGGAGGCGTAATGAGCTGGAATCGAGTCGCGGTGGTGGGCGCGGGCCTGATCAAGTTCGGTGAGCTCTTCGAACAGAGCTACGAGCAGATGGCGGCCGGTGCCTTCGATGCTGCCGTCGCGAGCGTCGACAAGGGCTTCGAGCCGTCGCAGGTCGGGGCCGCATTCGTGGCGACCCAGCGCGGCACGCTTTGGGGCCAGGAGGGCATCGGCGGCAACACGGTGCCGAGCGCCATCGGCCTCGCCGGCATCCCCTGCACCCGGATCGAAAACGCCTGCCCGTCAGGCTCCGATGCGTTCCGGGTCGGCGCGATGGCCGTCGCGAGCGGTGTGCACGATGTCGTGCTCGTGATCGGTGTCGAGAAGATGCGTGACAAGTCGACCGAAGAGGGCTTGCTCTCGCGCGCCGCGGCCGGCCATCCGATCTTCACCCGCGGTGAGACCGCGCCGGTGCTCTTCGCCCCGTTCGCCACGCGTCACATGCACGAGTTCGGCACGACACGCGAGATGCTCGCGTCGGTCGCGGTGAAGAACCACTACAACGGGGCGCGCGATCCCTACGCGCACTTCCAGAGCGAGATCACGCTCGACGCCGTGCTGCAGTCGCCGCCGGTCTGCCACCCGTTGCATCTCCTCGACTGCTGCCCGCAGACCGACGGCGCCGCCGCGACACTGCTCGTAAGCGCCGAGCGGGCGGCGGAGTTCACCGACCGGCCGGTCTACGTGGCCGGCTTCGGCGTCGCCACCGACCATCCGTACCTGCACGAGAAGTCGACGTTCACGTCGCTGGCGGCCACCACCCTCGCGGCGGAGCGTGCGTACAAGATGGCGGGCGTGGAGCCGTCGCAGATCGACTGCGCCGAGGTGCACGACTGCTTCACGATCACCGAGATCCTCGACATCGAAGACCTGGGCTTCGTCGACAAGGGCAAGGGCGGCATCGCCTCGCTCGAGGGCGACACGTCGCTCACCGGGCGCATCCCGGTCAACACGTCGGGCGGGCTGCTCGCGAAGGGCCACCCGATCGGGGCGACGGGCGTCGCGCAACTGACCGAATGCTGGTGGCAGCTGCGC
>DASVIY010000143.1:0-7137 GCA_036386195.1 Acidimicrobiia bacterium
AACGGCGCGATGAGCGCACCCAGCGCCGCGCGTGGCAGGTATCCGTCGGGGCACGCGACGTGCATCGCGCCGCGTTCCCGGGCCAGCGCGGCGAGCTCACCGCCGTTGGACACGGCGATCACCTTGGCGCCCGCGTCGAGCGCGCCGCGCGTCATCGAGAGCGTCTCCTCGGTGTCGCCGGAGTACGACATCGCGAACGCCAACGTGCGCGCCCCGACGAAGCACGGTGTGCGATAGCGCTTGAGCCCGATTACCGGAACGGCCAGCGCGCCACTCGCGGTTGCGGCGAGCACGTCGCCGGCGATGCCCGAGCCGCCCATGCCGAGCACGACGATGTTGTCGATCTCGTCGGCGCGCGGCAACAGCGCCGGCTTCAGCTTCCCCGCGGCTTCGTGCGCCGCGGCGAGCTGTTCGGGCAGGCCTCGTATTGCCTCGAGGAAGTCGAGCGAGTCGACCGTCACTGCTCGAAGGTTGGCTCGATACCCTCGGACTCGGCCTTCGCGCGCAGCCGCTCGTCTTCCGCGTCGTCGACGGTGTCGGCTTCTTCGATGAGCATGATCGGGATGTCGTCACGCACTGCGTAGCGCCGCTTCAACCGCGGGTTGTAGAGCGCGTCCTCATCGGCGAAGTACAGCAGGGGGCCCTTGTCCTCGGGACAGGCCAGGATCTCGAGCAGCTTGGGGTCGAGCGCCACGGTCGTGCTCCTCAATGAGTCGGTGTCAGGTCAGGCACTGGAGGAGCCGCGCACGAGCGCCAGCACCTCCGCCGTATGAGCATCGCACGCGGCGCGGTCGGCCGCCTCGAGGTTGAGCCGGAGCAGCGGCTCCGTGTTGGACGGCCGCAGGTTGAACCACCAGTCACCGAGATCCACGGTGAGCCCGTCGAGGCGGTCTTCGGCCACGTCGGAAAAGGAGCCGGCGACATCTTCGATCACCGCGAGCGGGTCGCGCACCCGGGTGTTGATCTCGCCCGATGCGGCGTAGCGCTCGAACGGCTTGCGCAACTCGGAAAGCGGAAGGCTCGATTTCGAGAGCTGCTCGAGCACGAGCATCGCCGCGATGATGCCGGAGTCGGCGCGGTAGTTGTCGCGGAAGTAGTAGTGGGCCGAATGCTCGCCGCCGAAGATCGCGCCGGTCTCCGCCATCACCTGCTTGATGAACGAGTGACCCACACGCGTGCGCACGGGCGTGCCGCCGTGCTCGCGGATGACCTCGGGAACGGTCTTGGAGCAGATGAGATTGTGCACGACGATGTCGCCCGGGTGATGCTCGAGGATCGCGTCGGCGAGGATCGCAGTGGTGACCGAACCGGAGACGGGCTGCGCCTGGTCGTCGACGAGGAAGACCCGATCGGCATCACCGTCGAAGGCCAGGCCCACGTCGGCGTGGCCGTCGACGACGGCTCGTTGCAGGTCCTTGAGGTTCTCGAGCTGGATCGGATCGGCGGGATGGTTCGGGAACGTGCCGTCGAGGTCGCCGAAGAGCATGGTGAGCTTGAACGGCAAGCTCGCGAAGACGGCGGGCACGATCAGGCCACCAACCCCGTTCGCGGTGTCCGCGACGACCTTCAGCGGCCGCAGCGCCTCGACGTCGACGAACGACCGCACGTGCGCGACGAATTGCGCCAGCATGTCTCGCCGCTCGACTCGGCCCGCCTCCTCGGCCCGCTCGATGAGCCCGTCGGCCACCGTCGCCTTGATCTGCGCGAGCCCGGTCTCCTCACCGATCGGCGCGGCGCCGGCCCGACACAGCTTGATCCCGTTGTACTGCGCCGGGTTGTGGCTCGCCGTGAACATTGCGGCAGGTGCATCAAGGCTTCCCGACGCGAAGTAGCAGAGGTCGGTCGAGGCAAGCCCGAGGTCGATCACGTCGGCGCCGGCCCGGGTGACGCCGTCGGCGAACGCGCGCACGAGCGGCTCGGATGACGGACGAGCATCGCGGCCGGCGAGCACCTGGGCGGCACCGGTGAAGCCGACGAGAGCGTTGCCGACGCGGCGTGCGAGATCCTCGTCGATCTCGTCGGGATAGACGCCGCGGATGTCGTACGCCTTGAAGATCGCGTCGAGGGAAGCAGCGGAAGACACAGGGTTTGCCTCGGGAAGAATCCTCACCGCCCGTGGGACGGGAAACTGATCCTATCCCTCCGGGTCGCCGGGGCCGTCAGGGGAAACCTCGCGCCGAGGGCGTCGCCCGGGCACCCACCACACGAGGAACGCCAAGCCACCGAGGCCGAGCAGCGTGCCGATCCGGCCGACCCATTCGGCGGTCGTGGTGCCGTAAACGAGTCGCACATGCCTCGACGTCGGCACCACGACCATCTCGTTGGGCGTGGCCCGCCACGGCCCGTCCGCACCCGAGGCCTGCCAGTTGGGGAAGTACGACGTCTTGACCAGCACGGGCACGCCGGTGCGCGACACGTCGAACGCAACCGAGTGATCGTCGCTGTGAATCCTGGTGACGCGCACCTTCGGCAGTCGGGTGCCGAAGGGCACGCGTCGCGCACTCGCCATCGGCGCGCGCTTCCACGCGCTCGGCCCGTCGGCCGTGAGTGGACGGTTGAGCGCGCCGGGGTCGTTGAACCACGGCACCGCGGCGCATTCCCACGGCGTGAACACGTCCGGGCTCGGAGCTGTCGCCGGCGGGCGCGAGGTGCCTTCGCATTTCCAACTGGGCCCGCTCTGCACGTCGGTCATGACGACCGGCTGGTATTCGAGCGGCGCGACGAGTTGCGAGTCGGCGACTTCGTACACGTTCCATCCGGAGGGAGCGACGCCGTCGATGTCGGGCACCGACGCCACGCGCCGCAGCGACGGGCTCCGCTCGGCAACTTGCTTGGTCGCGGCCGACTGGGCCATGTAGTAGCGCACGCCGAGCAACTGGAGGTAGCGCACGCCGAGATTGAAGTCGGCGAGCGTGCGGTACGGCAGGCCACGTACCGGATTCGACGCGCTGCCATCGGCGGTGAGCGCGGCAACCGTCAGGAAGTGATACGGCGTCGTCGCGCTGGACTCGAAATAGAGGCCTTCCATCGAGCCGATGCGACCGTGGGTGAAGTACGGCAACAGCTCGAGCGCGAGCGTCGTGCCGTACTTGTCGATTGCGGACGACGGCTCCCACAACGCGCGGCCGGGCGGGAGCGATGACATCGTCGCGATGATCCGCTGATACTCCGGCCACGCCTTCGCGGTTCCTTGCGCCTTGCCGGTCGTGTCCTCGTAGCCGGTGTAATTCCACTTCACCCAGAACGGCAGGAAGCCGCGTGACTGGTCGACGCGCACGAGCGCGACCGTGGCGAAGAGCGCGACGAGGATTGCAATCGTGACCGCGCGTACCATCGGCAATGAAGGGGCCGCGCCGCGTGGGCGTCGCGGCCCCTCGTCGACCCGGGTGCGGCGCCGGTCGCCGTCAAGGCCGACGTGGCCTTCGCCGTCCTCATCATCCGGTTCATCATCCGGTTCATCATCCGGGCCCCACCACTGGGTCTCGACGCTCCGTACTGCGAGCGAGGCAACTCCTCTGATGATCTCCGTCGCGCCCAACGCCGCGAGCAGGAACAGCCCCAAGTACCAGAACGGGACCAGGCGAAGGTTCCACGCCGGGCTGTTCGGCAGCTGGTACCAGAAGCGAAACAGCAGGCCTGCAAGCACCGTGATCGCGCCGACGGCGAGCGTCGAGCGGCGCCACTCGACGAATCCGCCGATGATCGCCGCGGCGATGAGCGGCAACAGCCACCAGAGGTAGCCCGGGAAGAGGTACGCGACATAGTGGTCGATGGGTTCGTAGCGCATGTCGGTCGTGTAGCCGAGCGTCGCGAGCAGCGGCACGCTCCAGACCGCAGTGAGCAGGACGCCCACCGCGCCGATGGCGGCGAAACGCCGAAGGTTGGGAATCGGGCCGCGGCGCGTGAGCCAGATGATGATCGCCGCGAGCACGGCGAAGATCGCGACGACGAGATGCGACATGACCACCGCGGCAAACAGCACGGCCGGCAGCCACAGACGCCGCCGATGGTCGAGCGCCCACGCCAGAGCACCGAGGAAGAACAACGCGAGCGCGAGGGCGAGTGTGAACGAGAACTCGCCCGCGAGGTTGCTGGCGAGGGTGCCGCCCATGATGTGCTGGTTGAAGGCGATCGACGAGGCGTCTTGCGCGCGGGGGCTGCCTTTGAAGAACAGGAACACCGTCGCGGCGACGGCGAACAGCGGCGCCGCCGGCCGCGGGGCGCGTAGACCCCGCGCGAACGAGTACGCGGCAACAGGCAGCATGACCGGCCCCATCGCGGTGACGACTTTGAACGCGATGTTGTAGGGCATCACGAGATTCAGCGCGACGACCAGCAGCGCCGGCAGCGGGAAGTAGAACTGCCCGGCCGGGAAGCCGGCGTACCAGTCAGGCGACCATCCCGCGAGGCGCCATGGCAACAGGTGATCGCGGAGATAGGCCGGCCACCACACGTGCGCGCCGGTGTCGCCACCCGCGGTCGTGGTGTCACGCAACAAGAGGCGGGGCTCGAGTTGCCAGAGCACGAATGCGCTGCACGCGATGACAACCGCGATGCCGATCCACCACGCGACACGCTCGTACCAGGCTCGCTCGGGCCGATCGGGTGCCACCGCGTCGAATCGGTCGAGGAGCTGTGGTTCGAGATCGGCCTGCGACGGTTCGCCGAGCGGCTGCTTCGTGCTCACCATGCGCAGGTCAACATGCGATCTTCATCATGCGGGGGCAATCGGGTGGCCTACAGGGGCGCGAGCGGCGGCACGGGCCTGCTCAGCATGCCAGCCCGCGGGCGGTCGACAGTGTCGCGCGTGCGGGCAGCACCGACGCGACGGACCGCGCGAAGGGTCGTGCGCTCCGTCGGGTCGAACGGTGGGGCGAAACCTAGGTGCGAGCAAGCTCCAGCACATCGAACAGCGAGATCTGGCCTTCCGCTGTCGCCCATGCCTTCGAATCACAGCGAGCACAACGGCGGAACGTCACATCGGACGCCCCCACGCGCATGCGAATCTCGACAATGGATGCCTTGGCACACATCGGACAGCGCATTGCGACCTCCCAGTCGTATGTCTCCAGATCAATCAACGACACAAGCCGCGAAAAACTTGAGTACGAGGGACAAGAAGACTGAATGCCGGCGGTCGGGACTCAGGAGCCGAGCAGGAGCAACGTCAACGTGAAGGCGTTGAATCCGATGTGCAACAGGATCGATCGGGACAGGTTGCCGGTACGCGCGGCCTGATATCCCGACACGATCCCGAGCGCGAAGAAGGCGGGCACCCCGGCAATGGCGCTGAAATCGAGCAGCGGATGCACGATCGCGAACGCGAGCGCGGAGCCGAACACCGCCCAGGCGATGGTGGTGCGGCGGGCAAGCGCTCGCAGCAGCACGCCGCGAAACAGCAGCTCCTCGACGACGGGCGCGACGAGGCCGACGCCGAGCACGTACAACGGCACCTCGATCGCGCTCGCATGCTGGAACTGGCGCACGACACCCTGGGTCTCCCGCTGGAAATGGGCGATCGGCGCGAGCAACACAATGGTGACGAGCCCGAGGCCCATGCCGGCGAAGAACCATCGCCAGTCGGCGGCGCGAACGCGCAAACCGAAGTCGGCGGCGAGCGTACCGAGCCCCTTGTGCAGGCTCGCCCACCAGAGCCAACCGACCGTTGCCGCCTCCTGCGTGACCAGCGTGACCAGGAGCACCCACACCGGATAATCGCTCGCGTTGTTCGGCACGCCACTCGTCGCGGCGAGGACCGAGATGGCGATCACCGTTCCGATGGCTGCGGCGAGCAGCCCCAGGAGCCACGCGATCAACGCATCGGGGAGTCCCCACGCGACCCTCGGGCGCGGGTGGTGCAGCGGTAGGGGCCCGGTCACCGCTCGGCGACGAGCGAACGGCGGTCGACGAGGCGCCAGCCGTGCGGCACGCGAAGCCCGCGGGCATGGCGGGCACACAGGTCGTAGCTCGACGGGTGGGGCTCGCCGGCAGGATCGATCCACACGGCCCGGGCGCCGTAGTCGTACGTCAACGACGCGGCGGGGACGCGCGCGCAATCGGGGCGGGCGCAGCGACGCTTGAGAACCTCGGGCTGCATGGAGCGGTCACCCTACCGGCCGCCTCGGCGCCGGCACGGGCCGCGTCGCCGCGCCGTCGGACGATGCCGCGGCAGGCAAGGCGGGGAAGAAGACGGCTCAGCTGACGTTCTCGTGGGTGGTTGAGCGCGGCGCCCTGGTGTGATCCGCGTGCGCACGCCGCCCGTTTCCTACGTTCCCAGGCTGTCTAGGGGGCACTACCGCGGTTTTCCCAACCAACGACATGTATTGCTCCTTCTCTCGACGCGCCTGTCCTCAGTTCAGCCCTCCACGGGGGTGAACTCGAGGTGCAGCTCGTGCAGCGCACGTAGCATCCAATTTGGTTCATAGTTGAAGCGGCGGTCGGACGCCGGTCCGTGACGGTCCTCGGAGAGCCGGATGTCCCGGGTGCGGGCCAGTATCCGCTCGATGGTGATCCGGCCTTCGGATCGGGCCAAGGACCCGCCTGGACAAGAGTGGATACCGCGCCCGAACGCGATGTGCTCTCTGCTGTTGGGGCGATCAGCGCGGAATTGGTCGGGGCACTCGAATCGTTGCGGGTCGCGATTGGCGGCGCCGATGAAGATGGCCAATGGAGTTCCCGCTGCGAGGTCAACTCCCTCAAGCGTGGTGGCGCGCTTGGCCAGCCGGAAGTCAGCCTTGATCGGGCTCTCCATCCGCAGGCATTCCTCGATGAAGTTCGGCACCCGTTCCGGGTCGCTTCGCAAGTCGTTCTGCAGCTGCCGGTCCTCGGCAAGGTAGATGAGCGCCGCGCTGAGCAGCCGTGCGGTGGTTTCTCCTCCTGAGGCGAACAGGATCGCGGCTTGGTGGGCGACTGCCATGACCTCGGGAGTAGATCCGTCCGGGTACGTCGCCTGTGCCATTTTCGTCAACACGTCATTCTGCGGCACCAGCCGACGCTCCTCGATATAGCCAGCGAACCAGTCGTAGAGCCACGAAAGGGTGTTCAGCTCTTCGTAAGTGGGATCGCGTCCCCTGTCGTTTTCGGCGCGGTCGGACAGTCGGAAGTTCTCCGCCGCCATGCCGAAGCTGTCGCGGAAAT
>DASVIY010000144.1:0-9482 GCA_036386195.1 Acidimicrobiia bacterium
CGCCTCGGCCGCGGCGCCACCCAGGCCCGCTCCCACGCCGGTGATGATCGCTACCTTGCCGTCGAGCAGCACCGCATCTCCTTCGATCGGGCCTGCGGACCTTGCCAGACCCCGCGATCGCCCACAAGCGAGCGGCCCCGGCGGGCCGGCACGCGGGCGAGAAGCCACGATCGGGACGAAGCACGCAGCGCATGGGACCCCTTCACTCGCGCCCGATGCCTGCCGATACTCGCCTTATGGGAGATGAGGTCAATCCCCGCGCCCAGCCGAAGGAGCTCGGCCGTGCCCTCCTCCACCTTCGACGCGCGCACAAGATGTCGCGCAAGACGCTGGCGGAAGCAGTAGGGCTACGTAAGGAAGAGCTGGCCAACTACGAGACCGGCCGCGTCCCGGTACCCCCCGAGCACCTCATGCTGCTGACGGCCGTCTGCGGCGTCAATGCCACGAGCATGTTCCCCGACGAGGTCGCGGGGCTGCATTTCGACGACCCCAACATCATCGACGCGACGCGGCCACCACCGCCGCTCGAGGAAGCACCCGAGCCACTCGTGTGGGAGACGCTGCGCGGTGCCGACCACTCGGTCGAAGTCGGCGAGGGCGGTGTGCTGAGCCTGCACCGTGCCGACGAGCGATGGGCCCTCTCCGCCGAAACCATCGAGCGCGACTTTCGCTTGACCGTCGGCGTCGACTTGAAATCCGGTCCCGGCTTCGGCGTGCTGTTTCGAGCCGAGGTGGACGAGAGCGGCGCGCTCTCCGGCTACAGCCTCGAGTTCGATCCCGAGCGGCCCGAGGGCGCGTTCACGATCCGGCAGTGGCAGCAGGACTGGGAGTTCTGGCAGCCGCTTGCCGAGGCGGAGGCGATGAGCGGCACGGATCTGTATGGCGACCAGAAAGTCATCATCACCGTGGACGACGAGCGCCTGGTCGCGACGGTCGACGGCGTCGACGTGCTGATCGTCGAGAACTTGCCTTCCGCTTCCACACGCCTGGGTCTCGAACCTGCTCGCGGCGACCGCGTGGGCGTTCAGGCTTGGCCGAAGTCCGAGGTCTCGATCTACGCATTCGGGGTGGACTGAACGATCGCCTGACTGCCCTGGTGGCAACGGCGATCCGGCCCCCCTTTTGCTCAAGGACGTGCGGGCCGCCGTCGATATTGGGGGATGGCCTCAACCCGACACCGCGCTCCCGGCTCGCGTCAGCCGCCACCGGTGAGCGAGGTGTTGTGCGACCTGCGCCGGCGAAGTGGGCGCTCGCGTCACGATCTGGCATATGACTCCGGCGTGACCGCGGCCGAGCTGCGCTCGTTCGAACGGGGAACGAGCACACCCTCAGCCGAGGTGCGCCGTCGCCTCGCGACTGCGCTGGCGGTCGACCCCGAAGTGCTGGTACCGGCGCGTTCGGCGGTGGTCGTCGAGCACGACGCGCTGATCGTGAACGGGCAGACGCGCCCGCTCCACACCGGTGACACGGAAGAGATCTTGCGCGAATACCTCGCGGTGCTGTACGAGATGCGCCATCCGCGTCCCGGATCCAAAGTGCCGCTGCGCGAACACGATGTTGCGGCGCTCGCGGCGGCGCTCGGCCCCGATGCCGACCCCGAGACCATCGAGACGCGCCTCATCGAGCTCATGGGCGTTAGCCGCGAGCAGGCGGCCCGCATGCGGTCGATCATCTCGAAGCGCCCCGTCGCCGCGCCCGCCGCCCGAGTGACGCTCGAAGCGTCCCCCGCGTTCGCGGGTGTGCAAGCGCCGAGCCCGTCGCCACCGTCGTCGAACCCCGTTGCCCATGTTGCCGCGCCGTCGCCCGACGACCGCACATCGCCGATTGTGGCGGATGGAATGCCACCCGCCCAGGATCCGACAGGTGGCGGGCCCCACGTCCCATAAACCGCTACGGACGGGAAACCCGATGCCCGATGCGCGCACTCCCGAGACGGTGGGGCGAGTTCGAGCCGAGAAGCTGCTCGAGCACCTGCTCGAAACCGTGTCGATCATCGATCGCGACGGCACGATCACGTATTGCACCGACGACGCCGGCATTCTCGGATACGGCGCCGGTAAAGCCGCGGGACGTTCCGCGCTCGCGATGGTGCACCCCGAGGACGTCGGGCGCGTGGCGAGTGAGGTCAGCCGTTGCATGCACGAACAAGACACCGTCGTGTCGGGTGAGTTTCGTGTGCGCGACGTCAACGGGCACTGGCAGTGGGTCGAGGCGGTCGCCTACAACCGGTTCGCGGATCCCGATCTCCAAGGCGTGGTGCTCGCGACCCGCAACATCACGCCGGGCGTCGAGGCGCGGGATGCGGTGCAGCGGAGCAACGACCGCTTCCGCGCGCTCGTTGCCTACGCCTCAGACATCGTGATGATCGTCGATCCGGAAGGTCGCTTCGAGTACGTGAGCCCGGCGGTGGGAAATGTCCTCGGGCGCGATCCCGACGAGCTCATGGAGCTCGATTCGATCGAGCAGCTGGTGCGCCGTGAGGACCGCGAGGAGTTCGGTCGCGCGTGGACCGCCGCGATCTCGAGACCGGGTGTGAATATCGAGACCACGTTTCGATCGCGGCACCGCAACGGCAGTGTTCGACACCTCGAGACCACGATCACCAACCTGCTCGAGGATCCGGCCGTCGCGGGTGTCGTGGTGAACCTGACCGACGTCACCGAGCGCGACGCGTTCGAGCAGGCGCTCATGCACCAAGCCCTCCACGACCCCTTGACCGGTCTCGCCAACCGCACCCTGCTCGTCGACCGGCTCCGTGAGGCGTTCACCGAGCTCGACACTCCGGGGGTGCTCCTCCTCGACGTCGACGGGATAGAGGCGGTCAACGAGAGCCTCGGATACGCGTACGGCGATGAGCTCCTGATGGAGCTCGCGTCTCGACTGCACCACGAAGCCGCACCGGCCGACACGGTCGCACGCCTCGCCGGCGACCAGTTCGTCGTGGTCCGGCGCGGCGCCGAGGCGGCGGCGCTGCGCGAGCTGGCCGACCAGCTGCTGCACGCGTTCGACGAACCGGTACCGCTCGCCGGCCACCAGGTCACGGCCGCGGCATCCATCGGCATTGCCGTTGCCGGCATCGATGACTCGCCCAACAGCGTGCTGCGCAAGGCCGGCATCGCGCTGACCTTGGCGAAGGGACTTGGTCGGTCACGCTGCGCGGTCTTCCACAAGTGACGACGCAGGATCAGTGAAAGTAGCGGCCCGCGTTGACGTCGAGCACCTGACCGGTGATGACCCGCGCAAGATCGGACGCGAAGAACAGCACGACCTTGGCGATCTCCTCTGACGTGTTGATGTGATTGAGGGCGGTCATGCCCGCGATCTCGTCGTACACCTCCCTGGGCGTGCAGCCACGCTGCTCGGCGAGCCGGCCGAAGTACCACTCCAGCGACGGTCCCCAGATGTGACCCGGCGCGATGGAGTTGACCCGCACGTTGGACGGCCCCAGCTCCAACGCGAGGACCTGCGCCGCAGTCATGAGCGCGCGCTTCGAGCTCGCGTAGCCGCCGAGAAGCGGGTTGACGATACGAGTCGACATCGTGTTGATCATCACGACAGAGCCGCCACCATCGGCCTTCAGCAACGGCACCAGCGCTTGCGTGAGCTGGAGCGTGCCGAACACATTCACGTCGAACACCTCCCGCCATACGTCGGGGCCGCCGTCCTCGAAGCTGATGAACGGATCCTCGGCGAAGGCGTTGTTGACGAGCACATCGAGCCGTCCGCATCTGCGTTCGACGTCGGCTGCGAGGTGCCGGCACGCATCCGGCTCTCGGATGTCGGTGGGCACGCACCAGGCTCTGCGGCCGGCGGCCTCGACCTCGGCGGCGACCTCGAGGAGCTTGGCTTCGGTACGTGCCGCGAGCACGATGTCGGCGCCGGCACGCGCCAGGGTGAGCGAGATGTCACGGCCCATGCCGGGACCGATCCCGGACACCACCGCCACCCGATCGCGCAGCAGCGCGTCGGCGCGTGTGGTCGGTTGGGCCTGAGGCATAGGGAACCCACGTTGGTGCATTCCGGGGGCGGAGAGCAACCGCGACGACAACAAACGTGGTTGAGTACGGGACTACGGCGGTGACCCGGAGGCTCCCATGGTGAAATTGATCTGCTTCGTCAAGCGCAACGCCGCGCTGAGCATCGACGAGTTCCACCGGCACTGGCGCGAGGACCACGCCCGTTTGTTGACCGGGACGCCGGCTGCCCGGGCGCGCATCCTCCGCTACGAGCAGAACCACCGCTTGGTCCGCGACTACGACCGTGAGGATGATTTCGACGGCGTTGCGATCCAGTGGTTCGCGTCGGCACGCGACTTCTTCTCCATGATCACCGACCCCGACTATCAAGCCGCGATCGGACCCGACGAGCGCTACCTGCTCGACCTCGACCGCACAACGTGGATGCTCACGGACGCCGAGGAGACGATCTTCGCCCAGTAGCGTCGCGGGTGATGGAGCTCGACGAGTACGCGCGTATCGCAGCTGCCGAGGACGACCACTGGTGGTACCGAAACATCCGGGCGCTCATGGCCGACTTGCTTCGACCGTGGCTGCGTCGCGACCAGCTGGTCCTCGATGCCGGCTGCGGTCCGGGTGGCAACAGCGCGTGGCTCGGCAAGCACGGCACCGTGATCGGCACCGATCTTTCGCCTGAGGCACTCGGGCTCCTGCGGGCCCGCCACCCTGCTACCCGCGCCGTCCGGGGCGATGTGCACGCGCTCCCTTTCCCGCGTGACACGTTCGACGTCGTGGTCGACGTGACCTTGCTGTACACGGTCGACGACGACGGTGGCGCGGTGCGCGAGCTCGCCCGCGTGCTGCGGCCGGGAGGGGTGGCGCTCCTCGTGGAGCCTGCCTTCGAGGCGCTGCGGCGGGCGCACGACCGCACGGTGCACAGCCGGCATCGGTATCGCCGTTACACCCTGGCCGAGCTCGTCACCGAGAGCGGGCTGTGGGTGCAGCGGGCCACCTACGCGTGCTGGTACCTCGCGCCGCCGGCTGCGCTCCTCGGCATCGTCGATCGGGTGCGCCGCCCAGCACCCGGCGGCGCCGGCTCGGATCTCGAGCGCCCCGCGTTGGGAGCGATGTTCACGCGACTCGCCAACGCCGAGCGGTCGTGGCTGCGGCGTCACGACGTGCCGTTCGGAACATCGGCCGTCGTGCTCGCCACCAAGTGACGCTCGTCATCACGTGACGGTCTCAGTGTTTGTGCAATCGGGCCCCCTATAGGGGCCACGATTGCACAAACGGTCGGGGTGGCTAGCGGCGGTGCGCGCGGCGGCCGCTCGTGTACCGGTCGCGCACAACGAGCTGAATCCACATCCCGATCAGGTCGCGCAGTGTCAGCAACACGTTGCTCGGTCGAAAGAACTGCGACGATCCGTGCACGCGTGCGTAGTGATGCACGCCGACCTCCACGAAACGCGCTTCCACGTCTTGCAGCTTGCGCACCATCTCGACACAGATGACGCCCGTCGTATGCGTCAGCTGCACCCGATCCAGCACGTCGCGACGGATGAGCCGGAAATCACAGTCGGTGTCGCGGATATGCAAGCCGAACATGAACGCGACAAATCGGTGGTACACGCGGCCGACCACGCGGCGGACCGGGCCGTCGGCCCGGGAGATCTTGTAACCCTGCACCACGTCGACATTCTCGCCGGCGTACTCCACCAGGAGCGCGAGCTCGGTCGCGTCGAACTGGCCGTCGCCGTCGGTGTAGAAGACCCATTGCTTCGCCGCGGCGGCAAGACCCGAGAGCAGCGCCCCCCCGTAGCCGCGGTTCGTGGGGTGGGTCACCACGTGCACGCGCGGCTCACGGACCTTCAGCTTCTCGAGTACCGCGGCGGAACCATCTGTCGATCCGTCGTTGACGACGGTCACATCTCCGTCGACGCCGACGCGGTCGATTGCGCTCAAGGCCGCCTCGACCACCGACTCGATGCTGGGGGCGTCGTTGTAACAAGGAAAGAACGCCGAGATCGAGGTGACCGCGGGGTTCAAGGGAGCGCGTTGCACACGGCCCCAATCTCCTCGTCGGTCATCTCGGGGAAGCATGGCAGCGAAACGCATGCCGACGCCCACTCCTCGGCCACCGGGCATTGCTCCCGTGCAAAGCCCTGATAGGCGGGCTGGCGCGTGAGGGGGCACGAATAATGGACTGCGGTGTGGAACGGCATGCGGTCACGGAACCCGTCACGGTCGGGCACCCGAGCAACGCACAGGTGATACACGTGACGTTCGTGCGGAGCCTGCCACCGTAGCTCGGGCGCCGCGGCCCGGTACGCGCCCGCGATCTGGCGCCGGCGCCCGTTGGCTGCCGCGAGGCCGGGCAATGCCACCCGCAACGCGGCAGCCTCGAGCTCCGACAGGCGCGAGTTGCCGGCGATCAAGCTGTGCACATAACCGCCGGCATCCGTGAGCCCGTGGCGACGCAGGAGCCGCACCCGGTCGGCAAGTGCATCGTCGTCGGTGACGACCGCGCCGCCGTCGCCGATCCCGCCGAGGTTCTTCGTGGGATAGAAGCTGTAGGCCGCTGCAATCGAGCCCCCGCCCGGATCACACGCGCCAAGGGCCTGAGCGGCGTCCTCGAGCACGGGCACGCCGATCTCAGGAATCTCGGCCGGCCGGCCGTACAGATGCACCGGGATCACGAGACGGGTGCGGCTGGTGCGCGCGGCCGCGACCAAGCTCCAATCAATGAGCGCGGTCTCGGGATCGACGTCGACCGGCACCGGCACTGCACCCGCGGCGCAGACCGCGGCGGCAGTGGGCACTGCGGTGAACGCGGGCACGATCACCTCGTCGCCCGCGCCGATCCCGGCCGCAACCATCGCGAGCCGCAACGCCTCGGTGCCCGACGCGACCGTGACCGCATGGCGGCGGCCGAGCGACTCGGCGAGCTCGCCTTCGAACGCCGCGGTCTCGGCGTCGAGCAGGAACCGGCCCGACCGCAGCACCCGCGCGATCGCGGCGTCGAGTCCCGGCTGCAACCCGGCAGCCCGACGCGCGAGATCGACAACCGGCACACCGGCGGCCGGATCGCGTTCCCCGTTCATCCGTGTGCTCAGCGGTACCACTCCCAATGGGAGCGGTAGAACGCCATAGTGCGGGCGATACCGTCGCGAAAGCTCGTAGCAGGGGCCCAGCCGAGCAGGCGCTTCGACTTCGACGGGTCGGCGAATTACGACCCAATGTCGATCGCGTCGCGATCCGGTGGCCACGGCAGCGACTCCACCGTGCCTGAACCCGCCGTCGTCACGACGATCTCTGCGATCTCGCGCAACGAGAGATGCTCTTCGTGACCGACGTTGAACGGCTCTCCCCACGCGTCGGGCGACACCGCCGCGCGCACGAGGCAATCGGTCACGTCGTCGACGTACAGGCAATCTCGCTGTTGCTCACCGTCACCAAAGACCGTGATCGTTTCGCCGTCGAGCGCGCGGCGGATGAAGATCGGCAGGAAGCCCTGAAAGTCGTCACGGAGGCGCTGGCGCGGTCCGTACACATTCGTGAGCCGTATCGAAGTCGCACGGAGGCCGTACTGCTCGGCGTAGAGCAAATGGAACTGCTCGGCGGCGTACTTCGACACGCCGTTGACGTCGACGGGTGAGATCGGGTGCTCTTCGTCGACTGGCAGGTAGCGCGGCTTCCCGAACACCTGGCGGGTCGACGTGTACACGACCACCGCGTGTGGGTTGACCTCGCGCAGCACCTCGAGGAATGTGAGCTGACTCCGGGTGTTGACGTCGAGATCGAACTGCGGATCGCTCATCGAGTCGAGGTGGCTCACCTGGCCCGCGAGATTGAAGATGAGCTCGGCGCCGGTGACCGCGTCGCGCACGGCATCGGCGTCGCCCACATCGGTCGCGATCACCTCGATCGGCGCCGCTGCGCCCTCGAGGTTGTGCGCGTTCGCACCGTGGCGCTCGTAGCCGGCGTCGATCACGGTGACCTGCGCGCCCGCGTCCGCAAGCGCGAGCGCGACGTTGGAGCCGATGAAGCCCAGTCCGCCCGTCACGAGGCAGCGGCGACCGGCGAGCGCGTCAACGAGCGGAGTGTCCAGAGCGAAACTCAGCTTAGGGCTCGCATCGGCGACGAATGGGAGTTCAACCGCTCGCAAGACCCGGCTGCGCCTGGTTGGCGCCCTCAAGGCGTTACGGGACGAGATCCTTCACAATGATCCAGTACGCGCACAGCCATTGACCGAGAACAGCCGCCGAGAACGCGAGCACGCGTACGGCCCGCCCCTGGCGCTCGAGCAGCGCGCCGGCAGCCACGAATGGTGGGAAACACTCGTTCGCGTACCGCCCCAACCCCACCATGCCCAGAGCGAAGCTCGGCAGAAGGTACAGGAGCGTGAACAGTGACCAGACCCAGGGCAGACGCTTCCGTTCGATCGCGACGGCCCCGATCGCCGCGATCGCCAGCATCAGGTGCGGCCGCACATTGGTGGAGTGCGGGAAGTGCTTGAGAAAGGCCACGATGGTGACCTCCGGCCACTCATTCGTCACGCCCTTCGCGGTGTAGAAGACGATCGGGTCGCCCGTCCAGTGGTACAAGAAGGTGCACCAGATGCCGATGGCAAGCACTGCTGGAGCGCACACGACGGTTGCACGGCGCCACTCGCGTCGAGTCGCCACGAGCCCGATACCGAGCGCCGCTGCGAGAACGAAGCCGTTCGGGCGGGTGAGCACCGCGACGGCAACCAGAATGCCGGCCCACCAGTCATGTCGGTCTTCTACGAACAGGAACGCCCAGACGGATAAGGCGAGAAAGATCGAAGACGGGTAGAGCATCGAGAACACGAACGCGAGCGGGAACATCGCGAGCGACCAGACCGCGAGGCCGGCGGCGCGATCGCCGACACGACGGCGCGCCAGCTCGTACAGGCCGGCCAACGCGAGCAGGAACGCCACATGGTTGACCACGAGCGCGCCGCCGCCGCCGCCCATCCCGAGGAGCTGCAAGGTGTGCACGATCCCCGGCAGCACGGGGAAGAACGCCCAGCCGATTCCACGGAGCTGCGGCGCGTGGTAGCCGGCCGTCCCGATCCTCAAGTACCAGCCGCCGTCCCATAGCTCGAACCCGGCGGCGCTCAACTTGTGGTTGAGCACCGAGCTCATCACGACGATAAGCCCGCCCGAAAACAGACGCGAGACGAGCCACGGCAGCACGACCCCCTTCCACGGAAACCATGAAGCGAGCCCGCGTTTCGGCGGAGCGGGCGCGGCGCCACGCGGCGACACCACCGTGGCTTGGGTCATCGGCGTCAATCGTACCGGCCGTAACGCGCCCTCAGTTGCTCCCTAATTTCGAACGAGAACGCGGGAAGCGGCGTTCACGGCGCGACGCCGTTAGGGGACGAACGAGGAATGAATCACCCAGTACGCGCACACGGCTTGGCCGACGATGGCAGCCAGCCCGAATCGCGGTGCGCGACAGGCGGAGGGCCGTAGCCCTGCGCACCGATGACCCAGTACC
>DASVIY010000145.1:0-5203 GCA_036386195.1 Acidimicrobiia bacterium
AGCACGGCCCGGCCGGCGCCCGCCGTTACGCCTACGTGCCGGCCTACATCCTGCGCGGTGTCAGCCGCCTGTACCTCGACTTCGAACCGCGCTCAGTCCGATGAGTGACGGCATACAAGCGCATCACGTACGCCCAACCCCGCCGCTGCTTGCTGTGTCGTCGTCACGACGACACGGTTAGCCCTCGGGAGGGCTCTGTTTGTCAGAGGCGTCGCCCTGGACTTCAGCCATGCGCGACCACCCACCGGGGACCTCGACATTGACGATGTCCGGTACGCCGGCGAGCATCTGCGACAGTTGCTTCCCTGCGGCCTTGAAGTGCTCCGAGTTGACATGGGCTTCACCCGCCGCAGCGTCTTCGAACGCCTCGACGAGTACGTAGACGTTGGGATCCTCAACGCTGCGGTACCAATCGAAGCAGACGTTGCCCGGCTCGGCACGGGTGGCGGTGGTGAAGGCTTCCACGAGTTGTGGCCAGTTGTCGGCGTACGGAGGTCGTACCGGGTTCTTTGCGACGATCAGAATCATCCAGAGGGTTCCTCGGGTCGGGAAACGCAGACCGCGTATGAGCGGAGCGCATCCTCTCACCGGCTCGCCCAGATCGCCAGGGTCACAGCCGGCGATTCCTCGGCTGTCATGGGTTCGGGTGCGCGCTTGGCATGGCGTGGCGGTGCTGGCCGCGATCTCGCTTGTAGGCGCGGTCAGCCGTTCGGCGGCGGGCGCGAGCCAGACGTACCCCCCGGTCGATCAGCCGGGCGTCACCGCCAAGGAGATCAAGGTCGGTGGCATTGTCACGAAGTCGAACGATCCGACGGGTGGGTGGCTCGCGTCGGCATTCGACGGGGTGTAGCGGCGGGCCCGATCCGATAATGTCATTCTTGTCTGATGAGTGCATCACTTCCAACCCACAGCGACGCCATCGCAGATCTCGTGCAGCTGCACCAGCTCTGCGCTCGGTACATGGCGTACACGAGCCAGTTCGTGCAGGACAGATGGCTCGACATCTTCACGCCTGACGTCGAGTACAACGCGTTCGGCACGCCGTACACACTGGAGCGCTTTCCGGCGTTGCTCGAGGCTGCACCACGCGGCCAGTTCATCGGGAACATGCCCGTGGTCGAGCTCGACGGTGACAGCGCTACCGGCATGCAGCACTTCGTGTTCATCGATCAGCAGACGCACGCGATGCGACTCGGCTGGTATCGCGACGAGTACGTGCGCACGGCTCAAGGGTGGCGCATCCGGCGACGCGCCACCACCTTCATGCGCAAACACGGCGGCTCCGATTCCGGAGTGCAGCACGATCCGCTCGCCGACGCCGACTGAAAGGGCGCACGATGACCGAACTCCCTCAGATCATCAGCGTCGACGACCACGTCGTCGAGCCGGCGCATCTCTGGCAAGACCGCCTGCCCGCCCGAATGCGCGATCAAGGACCGCGCGTCGAACGCGCACGGTGGGGCGACTTCTCACTCGATGTCGGAGCGACATACAAGCAGGAGATGACGGACGACGGTCGGTCGGGCGACTACTGGGTCTACGAGGATCGTCTGATCTACGTGCACAAGCGGCACGTCGCGATCCCGCTCGACGCCACTCCCGACGGCGACGTTCGCCGTTTCGATCGCACGAAGATGTTCATCGCCGCAATGACATACGACGAGATGCGACCAGGGTGCTACGACCCGAAGGCGCGTATCGACGACCTCGCACTCGCGGGTGTCGACGGCTCGCTGGCCTTTCCCACCTTCCCGAGGTTCTGTGGTCAGACCTTCATGGAAGGCAGTGATCTCGAGCTCGGCTTGGAATGCGTGCGTGCGTACAACGACTGGATGATCGAGGAATGGTGCGGGCACTCCGACGGCCGGCTGATCCCGCTGTGTCTCATTCCGTTGTGGGACGTACACCTGGCGGTGGCGGAGGTTGCGCGCAACGCTGCACGCGGCGCGCACGCGATCTGCTTCAGCGAGATTCCGACGCACCTCGGTCTCCCGAGTATTCACACGGGATACTGGGATCCGCTGTTTGCGACGTGTGAGGAGACGCGCACTGCGGTCTGCATGCACATCGGATCGTCGTCGAAGATGCCGGCGGCGTCGCCGGACGCGCCGCCTTCGACCGACATCATGCTGTCGTGCAACAACTCGATGGCATCGCTCGCCGACTTCCTGTTCTCCGGGGTGCTCGTGCGGTTTCCGGAGTTGAAGCTGGCGTACGCCGAAGGCCAGATCGGTTGGATTCCGTACGCGCTCGAGCGTGCCGACAACACCTGGGAGTACCACACGAACTGGACGGGCGCGAAGGAGACGATCCCGGAGCCGCCCTCTACGTACTACCGCGGGCGGATCTTCGGCTGCTTCACCAATGACGTCCACGGCGTGGCGTCGATCGCCCAGGTCGGAGAAGACAACATCTGCTTCGAGACCGACTATCCGCACACCGACACGACGTGGCCCTTCGTCCGCGAGGAGGCCGAACGGATGACTGCGTCGTTGACGGACGAGCAGCGGTACAAGGTCTTGCGAGGCAACGCGATCCGAATGCTCGATCTCGACCGCGTCTGAACGCAGTCGATCACCGACCCGGTCAGCCTCCCAGGCCGCGGAAGCAGAAGTCCCAGGTCGCCTCGGCGGTGAGGCGCTTTCGAGCGCTCATGGCGAGCCGATTGCCGAACCAGCTGTACATCACCGTCTGTTGCAGGAGCGCAGCAGCGCGGTGGGTGTCGGCCACATTGATGGCGCCGGCCGCGTTCGCGGCGTCGACGAGCTCGACCATCATTTGTGAGATGGGCGCCATCGCAGCTTCCACGCGGTCGGAATGGTCGACCGTGAGCTGCACCGCGAACTCCATGATCGGTCGTCGATTGTGCGTAGACCGTTTCTGTGGCTTTTCCGAGGGGTCACACCACTCGTGCAGGCGGATGGTGAACGCGCGGAGGCCTTCAAGGGGCTCGCGTGCCGACTCGATGACGCTCCGCAGGTCGTCGGTCGCTTCACGAACGGTCTCTTCGAACAGAGCCAGAAGCAGCTCGTCCTTGCCTTCGAAGTACTGGTAAAACCCGCGCAGGGACTGCTTCGAGCGGTCGATGACCTCCTGGATCGTGAACTCAGTCGTCCCGTGCTCGTCGATCAGCGAGAACGCGGCGTCCAGGAACCGCTGCACGCGCTGCTCGGCGCGGGAGCGGGCGGTGTTGAGGCTGCGTGAGACCGCCCGCTCTCGCCAGGCCGGCTCGTTCCCGTCTTCGGTGGTGTCGACTTCTCTCATCTCAGGAAATCGCCTTCACTCTCGAAAGCCGTACCAGCGCACTCGCGTGAGAACGGCGTTTCCAACGTTTGGTCACCCGGTTCGGCGCTTCTGTTCGAACGCGTCGACTGCTGCCCAGTGAGCCTCCGCCGTCCACAACTGCGCGAAGGCACACGCGGCGTCGTTCTCGAGCTCAGGGTGACACGTTGGCACGGCCGCGGCGATGACCAACTTCACGGCACGCGTCGTCCCCGGTGCAGAGCCCGCCATCCGGTGCGCGAGCGCCCGCCATTCGTCGTCGAACGTGGCGCGCGGTGCCACGACGTCGACGAGCCCCAGGCGCTGTGCGGTCCCGGCGTCGTAGAGCTCACCGGTCGCGATCGCCAACAGTGCGCGACTGCGGCCCACGACCTGCGCGAGCCGTTCGGCACCGCCCCATGCGGGCATGATGCCGAGCGCGACCTGATTGAAGCCGATCTTGATGTCGTCAGCCGCGATGCGGATGTCAGCCGCGATGGCGACCTCCGCTCCGCCGCCGAGCGCGTGCCCGTTGAGCGCCGCAATCACGGGAATGGGCAGGGCGGCAACGCGGTCGAGGACACGCCGAGTGCGAGTCGCCATCTCGACTGCGTCCTCGTGCGTGCGGATCGCGCTGAGCTCCTTGAGGTCGCCACCCGACACGAATGCGCGGTCGCCGCCACCGCGCACCACGAGTACCGCGGAATCGGATTGCCCGACATGGTCGAGCGCGGCGTCGAGCTCGTCGACCGTGGCGAAGCCGATGGCATTGCGAACTTCGGGCCGGTCAATGGTCACGACGGCGACGCCGTCTTCGACCTCGATGCGCACCCCACCGGAGGAGGGGTTCCCCTTGCGCTCGGGCATGGTCCGTCCCCTCGCCGCGGCCGACCGCGATAATAGTGCTCTCATTCTTGCGTGCAAGCTTTTCAGTTTTCTGCATAGCGGATTTCCGTTACGCTGCCGGCATGGACGGCGCGGTCTATAGCGAAGCCGGTATCCCCCTGGCGCCGGGTTACGGCCCCGACGACCTTCCGGCTTCGGAGGCGATCCCCGCGCCGGGCACGTTCCCCTTCACGCGCGGCAACTTTCCCGACGGCTACCGCGGCCGCTTGTGGACCATCCGCCAGTACTCGGGCTTCGGCACCGCGGAGGAGTCGAACGAGCGCTACCGCTATCTGCTCGGCCAGGGCGGCACCGGGCTCTCGGTCGCGCTCGATCTGCCAACCCAGTGCGGGTACGACTCCGACCACCCTGAAGTCGAGGAGGAGGTCGGGCGGGTCGGCGTCGCGCTCGACACGCTCGCGGATGCCGAGATTCTCTTCGATCAGATTCCACTCGACGCGATCAGCACGAGCTTCACGATCAACGGGACGGCCGCGATCCTGCTCGCCTTCTACGTCGCCGTCGGCGAAAAGCAAGGAGTCGACCGAGCGAAGCTGCGCGGCACGATCCAGAACGACATCCTGAAGGAGTATGTCAGCCGCGGCACGTGGATCTGGCCGCCGCGCCCGTCGTTGCGGCTCATCGGCGACACCATCGAGTTCTGCACCGCGGAGGTGCCCAGGTTCAACGCGATTTCGGTCGCGGGTGCGCATTTCCGTGATGCCGGAGCGAACGCCGCGCAGGAGATGGCATTTACGCTGATGGACGGCATTACGTACTGCGACGAGGTGATCTCGCGCGGCCGGATGACGATCGACGAGTTCGCGCCGCAGGTGTCGTTCTTCTTCTACACGCACGGCGACTTCTTCGAAGAGATCGCGAAGTACCGCGCGGGGCGGCGGCGGTGGGCCCACATCGTCCGCGAGCGCTACGGCGCGAAGGACGACCGTTCGTGCATGTTCCGCGTGGGTTGCGTGGCGGGTGGCGCGTCGCTGTACGCACCGCAGGCGCACAACAATGTCGTGCGCGTCGCGTACGAAGCTCTGGCCTCGGTCCT